>NZ_JBZXYT010000008.1:0-133178 GCF_059391765.1 Brachybacterium sp. SYSU DS0246
CGATGGGTCGCCGAGTAGAACAGCTGGTTCAGCAGCAGCAGGTTGTTCTCGAGCACGAATCCCGGGCCGCTGGGCACCAGCTGGCACTCGCAGGTGCCCGAGGTGTCCTCCGGAGCCGCGACCAGGGCGGCCTCGGGCAGCTGCTCGCTGGACTCGTAGTACCAGTCGGTGGCGAACAGCAGGTTCATCCCCGAGACGATCGGCCCCCGGAACCGGACCATGGTCTCCTGCCAGTGCAGGCCCCGGCGGATGTTGGCGCGCTTGTCGTAGTGGGCGGCGATGAGGTTCTGGCTGCCCATCCAGCCGACCTGCCCGTCGACGATCAGCAGCTTGCGGTGGTTGCGCAGGTCCGGCCGTTGGAACGCACCGTCGCGGAACGGCTTGATCGGCATCATCGGATAGTGCTCGATGCCGTGCGCGTCGAGGTGGCGGCGCATCGCCCGATAGACCGGCCCGTGGCTGAGCGAGCCCCAGTGGTCGTAGAGCACGCGCACCGTCACGCCGCGACCGGCGGCCTCGGCGAGGGCCGCGAAGAAGTCCTCGGTGGCCGGGTCGAGACCCATCGTGTAGAAGAGCACGTGCACCTCGCGCTCGGCGCTGCGCACGTCGGCCGCCATGCGCGCTATCGAGGTGTCGTAGTCGATCTCCAGGTCGGCGGAGTTGTTGCCGGTCAGCGGGAACGCCCCGAGCTCACGGTTGAGCCGGACGGCGGAGCGCAGCCAGCTGGGGACGTCGTCGTCCAGGGCCGTGTCGGGGATGTTCAGCGAGCGCACGCGCATCAGGCGGTTGACGGCCTTCTGCTTCTCGCGGCGCTTCCGCGGCAGCTGCGCCTTGCCCAGCAGCAGATAGAGCGGGAACCCGACCAGCGGGAACACCATGATCGCCAGCAGCCACGCCAGGGCGGACCCCGGCCGGCGGTTGCGCGGGACCAGGATGAGCCCGAGCACTCGCAGAGCGACGTCGGCCGCGATGAACAGGTAGGTGGCGACGACCAGCCAGTGGGCGAGCAGCCACTGCCACAGGGCCATGAACGGGCTCCTCCCCGACGTGCGAAGCGGCGGGCCCCGAGGATACGGGAGCCCGCCGCTGCGGATAGGGCGACGACCGGTCGCCGCCCGGAGTCATCACCCGGCCGAGACGGGCCGGGCGGTCGGGTCAGTTGCTGCGGAGGATCGCGATGATGCGCAGGATCTCGATGTACAGCCAGACCAGGGTGACGGCGAGACCGAAGGCGCAGCGCCAGGCGTACTTGCGCGGGGCGCCGGCCTGCGTGGCGCGCTGGACGTCCTCGAAGTCCATCACCAGCGAGTAGGAGGCCATGACCACCGCGAGACCGCCGATGACCAGCCCCATCACGCCGTCGCGCAGGCTCTGGCCGGTCATCAGCAGGTAGCCGATGTTGACCAGGCCGAAGATCAGGTACGCGACCATCGCGACCATGAAGATCTTGTTCAGCACCGGCGAGGTGCGCAGGATGCCCATCCGGAACATCACCAGCACGGTCCCGGCCACGGCCAGCGTGCCGACGACGGCCTGCAGGGCGATGCCCGGGTAGGACACCTCCATGGTGCCGCTGATGCCGCCGAGGAGCAGACCCTCGAAGCCGGCGTAGGCGAGCACGGCGAGCACGGAGGGCTGCTTCTTGAAGATGTTGATCATCGCGGTGACCAGGCCGCCGATGAGACCGATGATGGTCGCCGCGCCGGCGATCAGCAGGCCGAGCTGGAGGCCGGCGTCGCCCGCGAGGATCTGCAGCGACTTCGGGGTGATCGCGATGACGAAGCCGATCACGACGATCGTGCCGAGGGTGGCCGTGATCGCGTTCAGCGCGTCGCGCATGGTCATGCGGCCGGTGTCGTGACCGGTCGCCGACGGGCGGGCGTACATCGCCTCGAGCGGCTCGGCGCCCTGCTGCTGATCGAAGCCGGAGGACCACTGGGTCCCCTGGGCGGGGCCGCCCTGCGCGCGCTGACCGAACTGCGGGGCGCTGTAGTTCTGTCCCTGGTGCACGGCCTGGTCGCGGCCGAGCACGATGTTGTGGCGTGCCATGGGGCTCCTCACGGATGGGTCTGGTGGGCCGACGTCGGGGAGCACGAGGGACGAGCCCTGGCGTGCCGACCCCACCATGATATCCGTGATTCCCGTGACTGCGCTGTGCACGCGCTCCGCTCTCCGCGAGACCTGAACCCAGCCCCAGCGGGTCTCCGCGAGACCTGAACCCAGCCCCAGCCCCAACCCCAGCGGGCCGGAGCTCAGCGGGCGGCGGCGAGCGCCTGGTCCAGATCCTCGATCAGGTCGGCGACGTCCTCGATGCCGACGGAGAGCCGCAGCAGCTCGTCGGAGATCCCGGCGTTGGCGCGTGCCTGCGGCGTCATGGCTTCGTGGGTCATCACCGCGGGGCGGCAGATGAGCGACTCCACGCCGCCGAGGCTCACCGCGTACGCCGGATAGCGCAGCGCGCGCAGGAAGGCCACCCGGTCCAGCTCCGGGGCGAGCTCGAAGGAGAGGACCGCCCCGGTTCCGCTGGCCTGGGAGGCATGGATGCGGGCCTCTTCCTCGCTGTGGGAGCCGGGGTAGAGAACCCGGGCGATGTCATCCCGGGCGCGCAGGGCCTCGACGATCGCGAGAGCGTTGTCCTGCTGCCGCTGAAGGCGCAGCGGCAGGGTCTTGAGGTCCTGGATCAGGCGGAAGGACTCCCCCGGGGACAGCACCCCGCCCTGAGCCTTCTGCGCGAGCGCGTAGGCCTCGGCGAGATTGTCGTCGTTCGTGGTGATGGTGCCGGCCAGCAGATCCGAGTGGCCGGCGAGGTACTTGGTGGCGGACTGGACCACGACGTCGGCCCCCAGGTCGAGGGGACGCTGCAGGACCGGGGTCATGAACGTGTTGTCGACGATCACCAGTGCGCCGTGGCGATGGGCGAGGTCGACCAGGCGACGCAGGTCGGTGATCCGCAGCGTGGGGTTGGCCGGGGTCTCCATGAAGATCGCCTTGGTGGCGGGGGTGAAGTCCGCGTCGGTGAGCTCTCCGAGGTCGTCCACGAAGCGGCTGGTGACGCCCCGGCCGGGCAGCACCAGGTCGACGAAGCGGTAGGTGCCGCCGTACACGCTGGCCGGCAGGATCACCTCGTCGCCCACCTCGAGGGTGGACAGGGACGCGGCGGTGGCAGCCATGCCGGAGGCGAAGGCGAAGCCGTGCTCGGCCCCCTCGAGCGTGGCCAGAACCGTCTCGAGCTGCGCCCGCGTGGGGTTGGAGCCGCGCTGGTAGGCGTACGCACCGTCCTCGACCCCGGGGTCGAGCTCGAAGGTGGAGGCGTAGTGCACCGGAGGGACGACGGCTCCGTGCTCATGGTCCCTGAGGGTCTGCACGGCGGCGGTCTGGATGTGCACGGGGCCTCCACGTAGGTCGGGGCGGGGAACGTCGGCTCGGAGCATCGATCCGACCCGACGAGGTCTGGGCGGAGCGTCGATCCGGCCGGACGATGTCGGGGCGGACGGTCAGGCCCTCGGGAGAGCGCCCGAAGGACCCGGCCACTCTAGGCACCGGCAACCCCCGCTCCGGGAGCCAGATGTCCGAGTGTGACGCCGCCGTCGCCCGTCCGAGTCACAACCCGGGCCTCGTCGTGACCGACCGCGCCGCACGGATACCGGTGACCACACACGGGACTAGAGCACCCGGCCCGTGATCACGTTCGGGATGTCACCGCCCAGCCCGTGACCACACCCGGGACGTGAGTCGAGGTCGCCCTACTCTGTGCAGGGCGACCTCGACTGAGCTCCCGTCGACGGTCAGCGCCGGCCTGCGGTGACCGGCAGGACCGCTCAGGCGTGCACCGGCACCGCGGGGATCGAGTCGGTGGTGGCCGGCTCGTGGCGGCGCAGCATCTCCAGGGTCCGGCGGGCACGCACCCGCAGGGCCACCAGCGTCGCGGCGACCAGCGAGAAGCCGAGCACCGACAGGATGATCGAGACCACCATCGGGGCCTCGTAGCCGAACCCGGCTGCGATCACGGCGCCACCGAGGGAGGCACCGAGAGCGTTGGCGACGTTGAACGCGGCGTGGTTCAGGGACGCGCCGAGCACCTCGGAGCGGCGGGCGACCCGGATCAGCCAGGTCTGCATCGCGGGGTTCAGCGACGCGTTGGTCACGTTGACCACGAAGAACCCGACCAGCAGCGCGGCCAGCGACGTGTGGGCGACCAGGAACAGGCCGACCAGCGAAGCGATGTACAGCGGGAAGCCGATCATCAGGGTGCCGTTCAGCGAACGGTCCGTGGTGGCACCGCCGATGAGGTTGCCGACGGTCATGCCCAGACCGGCCGCTGCCAGCACCCAGGGGACGGCGGCCGCGGGGGCACCGGTGACGTTGGTGGTGATGTCGGCGACGTAGCTGAAGACCGCGAAGGCGCCGGCGAACCCGACGGCGGCGATGCCCATGATGACCCACAGCTGCAGGCGGCGCAGCGCCATGACCTCGTCGACCATGCGCCGGCCCGCCACCTTCTCCTCCCGCGGGACCGTCAGGCGCAGCGCGGTGACGGTGGCCACGAAGATCAGGGTGATCAGCAGGTACACGGCACGCCAGCCGGCGACCTGGCCCACGGCGGTCAGCACGGGCACGCCGGCGAGGTTGGCGACGGTGAGACCGGACAGCGCCAGGGCCACGCCCTTGCCCTGGTTCCCCGGCCCCATCAGCGAGGCGGCGAGCAGGGAGGCGACGCCGAAGTAGGCGCCGTGCGGGATGCCGGCGAGGAACCGGGCGAACACGGTCAGCTCGAAGGTGGGCATGATCGCCGAGAGCACGGTGCCCACTGCCAGGGCGCCGGCGAGGGCGACGATCATGCCTGAACGGCTCCAGCGCACCGAGAGCAGGGCGAGCACCGGAGCGCCGACGACGACGCCGAGCGCGTAGGCGGAGATGGCCAGTCCGGCCTGGGCGATCCCCGACTCGGGATCGCCTGCCATCTGTTCGGGCAGCAGGCCGTGGGCGATACCCGGGAGCAGGCCCATGGTCACGAACTCCGAGGAGCCGATGCCGAACCCGCCCAGGGCGAGAGCGAACAGCGCCAGGCGGCGACGGGCGGGGGTGATGCCCGGGGGTGCGGAACGGGTGATGTCGATGGTGGTCATGAGTGGTCCTCGGTCTTCGAGAGCGTGCGTGCGGTGAGGGCTCCATCGACCCGAGACCCACAATAAGGCAACGCTGTTGCGTTACGTCAAGGGTGGGGCGGCACCGACCCGCCCGACGACGACTCGTGTCACACCGTGCGTGCAAAGATGGGCGGAATGAGACCGACCAGCCCCTTGGACCGCGTCGCCGGCGCGCACGACGCCGCCGTGCTCGCCCTCGCCCGACGGGGCGAGCCCGTCTCCCGGGGCGAGCTGGCCGAGGCCATGCAGGTCACTCCCCAGGCCGTCTCGAAGATCCTGTCCCGCCTGACGGACCGCGGGCTGATGAGCGAGGTCGGCACGATCACCCCGGGGCCGGGCAAGCCGACCACCCTGTACAGCATCGTCCCCTCCTCCCGACGGGCGATCGGGCTGCACCTGACGCGCTCACGGGTCCATGGCGTGGTGGTGGATCTCGCCGGCGAGATCCTGGAGCGGCGCGAGCTGGAGACGGGCCGCCTGCAGCCCGTGCCGGAGCTCATCGAGACGCTCGCCGCCGAGACCCGCGCGCTGGCCGACACCGGCCCCGGCGACCTGCTGGGCGTGGGCATCGGGATGCCCGGACCGGTGGACTGGGCCGAGGGCGTCTACCGCGGGACCTCCGAGCCCGACGCGTGGAGCGGCGCCCCGATCAGGCAGCTGCTGCTCGAGGAGCTCGGGATGCCGGTGCTGCTGGATCACGACTCCCTCGCGGCGCTCGTCGGCGAGAAGTGGTCGCAGCCGGGCCTGCTGGATCATGCCGCGCTGGTGCTGGTCGAGGACGGGCTGGGGGCGAGCCTGTGCCTGGACGGCGCCATCGTGCGCGGCGCCCATTCCCACGCCGGCGAGGCCGGGCACACCGTGGTCCGGATGGGCGGGGTGCTCTGCTCGTGCGGTCGCCGCGGGTGCGCGCAGGCGGAGTACCAGGCCGCCCTCGCCGAGGACGACTTGGACCGCGCCGCCGACGTGCTGGCCACCGTCGTGCTGAACCTGGTGCGCCTGGCCGACGTGGATCGCGTGGTCCTGGGAGGGCGCACCGTCTACGCGCACCACGCGACGTCGATGGACGCGATCCGGCGCGCACTGGCCGAGAGCCTCGAGGCTGAGCCGTGGCTGCACGTCGAGGTGATGCTCTCCACGCGCGGCACGGACCTGATCGCGGTCGGGGCGGCCTGCGAGGTGCTCGAGCACGAGTACGGGCTGCCGCAGGCCCTGGTCCTCCCCGACTGAGCCCCGGCGAACGGGGAAGCCTCTCCGAGCCGGTGCCGGCGAGTCACCGCCGCGTTCCGAGAAGTGCCACGACCCCGGTACCTCTCGGAACACGGCACGGTCGCGAGAGCGTGGAAGACATCGCGCTCGGCGACCGACGTCATTGCGCGCGGGGGCCGAACACGGCGGAGCCGACCCGGACGATGGTCGCGCCTTCGTCCACCGCGATCTCGAGGTCGCCGCTCATCCCCATCGAGAGCTGCTCGAACTCCGGGAGGTCGTGCTGCCGGCGGATGTCATCGCGCAGTTCCCGCAAACCGCGGAGCGAAGCCCGCACCGCGCGCTCATCAGTGGTGTTGGCGCCGATGGTCATGAGGCCGACGGGCCGCAGGGTCTCGCTCGCCCGGAGCCGCTGGATGATCGGGCCGAGGGCCTCGGTGGTGGGCGCGAAGCCACCCTTGGATTCCTCGCCGGAGGTGTTGACCTGGATCAGCACGTCCCGGGCGAGGCCGGCCATCGCGGCCCGGCGTTCGAGGGCGTCGGCGATCTCCACCCGGTCGACGCTGTGGATGAGCTCGGCGAAGGCGACCACGTCGCGCGCCTTGTTCGTCTGCAGGCGGCCGATGAAGTGGCGCGGCACGCCGTTGTCCGCGAGCAGCGGGTCGGCGTGCTTGGCGATCTCCTGGGCGCGGTTCTCCCCCACGGCGATCCGCCGATCGTGAGCACGCAGGAGATCGATCGCGGCGGCGATCTCCTCGGGCGTTCGCGTCTTGGTGGCCAGCAGCAGCGTGATCTCCCGACCGTCGCGGCCGGCCCGCGCCGCCGCACCGTCGATGCGCGAGAGCACCCCGTCGAGTCGGGCGGCGACCCGAGCTGTGGGTGCGGAGGAGGACTCGTCGTCGGAGGCGGAAGCGGGCGAGGTCATGTGCTCCATTGTGACGCGTCATCTCTGACGGAGCATTCCTCGAGGCGACCCGAGCAGTACCCCCAACGGGACTCGAACCCGTACTGTGCCGATTTTAAGTCGGCCGCCTCTGCCGATTGGGCTATGGGGGCGTGCCGCGGCGCCCTGGCGGCCCGCGTCACGGCTTCACCCTATGCTGGAGCCCATCATGACCGCTGTGATCCGGTCCCTCGCGGACTCCCTGCGCCGGTTCGGTGACGACCGCCTGGAGGCCCTGCTCGTCGCCCGACCGGACCTCGCCTCGCCCTTGCCGGGCGGCATCGGCCCGCTCGCCGCCCGCGCCGCCGGGGCCACCTCCGCGCGCCGCGCACTGGAGTCGCTCACCCTCCCCGAGCTGCATCTGGTCGAGGCGCTGGCGGTGCTCGAGGACGGAGCCTCCCCGCAGGCTGTGGCCGATGCGGTCTCCTCGGATCCGGCGACCGTCTCCCCCGGGCTCGAAAGACTGACCACCCTCGCCCTGATCTGGGGCGAGGACGAGCTGCATCTGATCCGGCCGCTGCGGGACGGGCTGCGCACACCGGCCGGCCTCGCTCCGGGGCGTCCGTCGGACCCCACCGCCGACGAGGCCGCCGGCCTGGTGGCCGCCGCCCGGACGACCATGCCGGAGGTCCTCGAGACCCTGGCCTGGGGTCCTGCCGAGGTGCAGGGCGAGGGACGCCTCGCCTCGGCTCTGCAGGAGGCGGGCATCGTGGTCGCCGACGAGTCCGGCTCCCGGTACATTCCCCGCTCGGTCCACCTGGCTCTGCGCGAGGGCAGGGTGCGACGCACCTACGTCGCCCACCGGCCGGCCCCGGACGGCCCCGTGGTCACCGAACGCATCCCCGGCTCCCGGGCGGCGCAGGCCGTCGAGAGAGCATTCGAGGCCCTGCGCCTGCTGGGCACGGTGCGCAGCTTCGACGACGACCCCCCGGGGGTGCTGCGGCGCGGCGGCATCCCCCAGCGCGATCTGCGCCGGCTCGCCGACCGGGCAGGGGTGCCCGTGGTCGTCTACGCCACCGTGCTGCAGTCCGCCTGGCAGGCTGGACTGATCGGTCACGACGGCCAGGAGTGGCACCCCACCCGCGACTGGGACACCCACCGCGTCCAGAGCGCCGAGCAGCGCTGGGCCGAACTGGTGCTGGCATGGGCGCGTGGCCACCACCTGGCGGCCGTGGTCGGCACCCCGGACGCCTCGGGGACCGGGCGCCCGCTGCTGTCGGAGCACACGCGACGCGACGGCGTGCGCACCCGCCGCGGCAGCCTGTTGCGCACCCTGCGCACCTCCCCCACGATCGCAGCGACGAAGGACTCACTGGTCGGCTCCCTGTCCTGGGCATTCCCCCTGGTCCCGGCCGACGTGATCGAGGAGGAGACGGCCGCGCTGCTGAGCGAGGGCGAGGCGCTCGGAGTCCTGGACAGCGGCGCCCTGAGCGTTCTCGGCCAGGCGCTCGTCCCCGCGCTCGACGAGGACGTCACCGAGGCCGACGCCCGGCTCGCCGGGGCCCTGCGCGACGCCGCTCCGCCGCCGGTCGACGAGGTGCTGCTGGACGCCGATCTGACCGTCGTCGTGCCCGGCCGCCCCTCCGAACGCCTGCTGCCGCTGCTGGACTGGACCGACGTCGTCTCCCGGGGCGGCGCACTCACCCTGCGGTTCTCCGCCACGTCCGTCCGCCGCGCCCTGGCCGCGGGACGGGACGCGGAGGCACTGCGGTCGCTGCTCGAGGAGACCTCGCGATCCCCCATCCCCCAGGGGCTGGACTACCTGCTGCGCGACGAACAGCGTCGCCACGGCAGGGTCCAGGTCGCCCGGGCGAGCACCGTGCTGACCGCGGAGGCCGACGTGCTGGATCTGCTGCAGGTCGCCCCCGAGGCATCCGCCCTGACTCTGCGCCGGCTCGCACCCACCGTCGCCGTGACGCTCTCCGATCCGGGATTCGCGCTCCAGGTCGCCCGCCAGGCCGGGCTCTCCCCGCAGGCCGTCGGACCGGACGGCCGCACTGCCGGATCGGAGCTGGCCCACTCGCTCGCCGGCGGGCCGCCCGACCCCGACCTGGTGACCGTCGACGGCCCCGAGCTCCGCCTGCCGCCCGCCGAGGCGGTGGCCCGGATCCGCGCCGCGGAGGACGGGGCAACGGATCTGACCGTCACCGACCGCCTGCTGGATGCGATCGCCCAGGGCAGCGAGATCCCGCTGGGCATCGTCGACGGGCGCGGCGGCGTCGTGGTCAAGCAGGCTCGTCCGGTCTCGCTCGAGGGAGGGCGTCTTCGCGCGCGGGAGACCGGGCGCGGAGAGGAATTCACCGTGCTCGTGCATCGAGTGACCCTGGGCTGATCCTCCCGGTGATCCCCCGGCCCGGAGGATACCGACAAGTCATTGAAAAATTGTTTACGCCCGTCCTGTCGTGGGGCGTTCTCTGCTGGCGGAGATGGCGCTGACTCTGGTTATGATTCCTCTCGGCCTCCGAGCGGAGCGAGCCCGTGGCGAATGCAGTGCCGCGCGCACAGAACCCACCCCGCAGGAATGACGAAGGGACCACCTCATGACCGACCAGAACTTCACCTACGCCGCAGGCGGCGGCCAGGCTCCTGTGAGCAAGACCAAGTGGATCGTGCAGCTGGTGCTCTCCGTCGTCTGCCTCGGCAACGTCGTCACCCTGATCCTCGCCATCCTCGGCCTGGTCAACGCCGACAAAGACCTCGCGGCCGCGAACAAGTACTACAAGTGGGGCTGGATCGCCTATGCGATCGGCGTCGTCCTGTGGATCCTGGGCATCATCGCCTACTTCGTCTTCATCGGCGCGATGATCGCGAACACTCCCACCACGTACTGACAGCGCTCGAGCGCTGCCCGCGACGGGCCCACCCATGGGGAGTCCTCCCCATGGGTGGGCCCGTTGCCGTTCCGATACGATTCCGCACGCCAAGAACGAACCTCGAGAACACTCGACGCGGGGACCGTGCGCGAGCCGCCCCCGGCGCACCATAATCCGGATGAAGGAGTTTCCCCATGACCGCACCCGCCTCGGGTTTCGACGTCGAGCAGATCAAGAAGAACGCCCTCATCGTGACCATCGTCGGTTTCGTCTGCGGCGGCGGCGTGGCCGGCATCCTCGGCCTGCTGGGCTACCTGAAGGCCGATGACGAGCCCGAGACAGCGAAGCAGTTCACCAAGTGGGCGTGGATCGCCTTCGCGATCTCCTGGGGCCTTCTCGTCCTCCTGTTCCTCCTGTACATCGTCATCTTCGTGATCATGCTCGGCGGGATGTTCGCGACCATGTGAGGCGACGCCGACCCATGCCCGCGGGCGCGCCGCCGCCCGCCGGGCGGTGGCGCCGTTCCATGAAGAAGGCCCGGACCTCGCGGTCCGGGCCTTCTTCATCGTGATGGGAGCAGCACAGTGCCGAGGCCGACGACCGGCGCTCGCAGCGGTGGATCCCGTCGACCGCTCTCGGCCGTCCCGGCCCTCCTGGGGGTCTCAGCCGTCCTGGCGCGTCTCCCGACGGTCCTCGGACCACTCGACGTGGAAGGTGCCCTCGCCGTCGTCACGCTGGTAGGTGTGCGCCCCGAAGTAGTCGCGCTGAGCCTGGACCAGCGCTGCGGGCAGGCGATCGGCGCGCACCGCGTCGTAGTAGGACAGGGTGGAGGCGAACACCGGGACCGGGTAGCCGCTGGCGGCCGCGAAGGCCACGACCCGCCGCCAGGCCGGGACGCACTTGGCGATCTCGGTGGCGAAGTAGTCGTCGGCCAGCAGCAGAGCCAGCTTCGGATCGCGCTCGTACGCCTCGGTGATGCGGTTGAGGAAGCGGGCGCGGATGATGCAGCCGCCGCGCCAGATCTTGGCCATGTCACCGAGGGTGATGTCCCAGCCGTACTCGTCGGCGCCCTTGGCGATCTCGTCGAAGCCCTGCGAGTAGGAGACGAGCTTCGCGGCGTACAGGGCCTTCTGCAGGTCGTCGATGAACTGGGCGCGGTCCTCGATCTCGAGCTGCTGGGTCTCGCCGGCCAGGACACCGCGGGCGGCCTCGCGCTGGGGGACGGAGCCGGAGACGGAGCGGGCGAAGGTGGCCTCGGCGATGCCGGTGACCGGCACGCCCAGGTCCAGTGCGGTCTGGACGGTCCAGGCGCCGGTGCCCTTCTGAGCGGCCTGGTCACGGACGATGTCGACGAACGGCTTGCCGGTGGTGGCGTCGGTGTGGCGGAGCACCTCGGCGGTGATCTCGATGAGGAAGGACTCGAGGTCCCCCTTGTTCCACTCGTCGAACTGGTCGCCGATCTCGGAGGCGCCCATGCCCAGGGCCTTGGACATGAGGTCGTAGGCCTCCGAGATGACCTGCATGTCGGCGTACTCGATGCCGTTGTGCACCATCTTCACGAAATGGCCGGCGCCGTCGGCCCCGATGTAGGTGCAGCAGGGCTCGCCGTCGACGTGCGCGGAGATCTTCTCGAACATCGGGCCGAGGCGGTCGTAGGACTCCTTCGTGCCGCCGGGCATGATCGAGGGGCCGTTCAGAGCGCCCTCCTCGCCTCCGGAGACGCCGGAGCCGACGAAGTGCAGGCCGCGCTCGCGCAGGGCGGCCTCGCGGCGGCGGGTGTCGGTGAACAGGGCGTTGCCGGCGTCGACGATGATGTCGCCCTCGTCCATCAGGGAGGCGAGCTCATCGATCACGGCGTCGGTGGGACCGCCGGCCTTGACCATGATGATCGCGACGCGCGGCTTCTGCAGCGAGGCCACGAAGTCCTCCATGGACTCGGAGGGGTAGAACTCGCCGTCGCCGCCGTGCTCGGCGATGACCGCTTCGGTCTTGCCCACGCTGCGGTTGTGGATGGCGACCTTGAAGCCGTTGCGGGCGAAGTTGCGGGCCAGGTTCGAGCCCATCACCGCCATTCCGGTGACGCCGATGTCCGCGACATCGGCGGGGGACGGATCGAAGCTTGCCATGGGATCTCCTCATGTCGAGTGATAGTCGAGCCGGGCCGGACCGCTGGGCCGACGACGTCGGCCGAGGGCGGGTCCCGGTCCATCGTCGTCCATTCTAGGGATGCGGGGCAGGTTGCTCCGGTGCGTGCCGATCCTTGCCGCTGTCAACCCCACGGATAACCCCACGGATCCGGGACCGTCGTGGATGGTCCGCCGCCCGCTGGTCCCCGTACGGTAGAGCCGTCCCCGAGCGCTGCGCGTCCACCGTGCGCGTCACTGCCGGCCGTCCGGCGCGGCACCAGAGCCCTGCGAAAGAGAACCCCGTGATGACCGTTCCCTCCTCGCCGCACGAGCCGGCCGATCCGCATCCCGGCTCCGATCCGTCGTCGCGCTCAGGCGCCGCGCCGCAGGGCACCCCGGGGCGGTACGGACAGCCGGCGCCTCACGGCACGCCGGCCCAGGCCGGGCATCCGGCTGCAGTGCGCGGGCCGCTGCCGGGCACCGACCTGGCCTCCGACCTCGGGGCGGCGATGAAGTTCGCCGGCAATGCGCTGCTGCGCAACCCGGTCTCCTATCTGGTCGTCGGACTCATCTACTCCGTGATCATCGGTGTCCTGATCTTCGGCGGGATCGCCGCGGGGATAACGGTGATGATCTCGCGGATGCATCAATGGCAGGTCACGGAGCCGGCCGGGACCGTCCCGATGGGCGAGATCCTGCTGTTCTACGCAGGCTTCTTCGCCGTCGCGCTGCTGGCCGTCCCGTTCGCCCTGCTGTGGCAGTCGGGCTCCGCCCGGGCCGCGGAGGTGATCCTCGAAGGCGGTCGGCCGACGATCCGGCAGGCCCTCATCGGCTCCGGTCGAGTGCTCCTGACCGCCCTGCTGGTCGGTGCGATCACCCTCGTCGGGACCCTGCTGCTCTACATCCCGGGCCTGGTCGCGGCCGTCGTGCTCGTCTTCGCCGTGCCCGCCGCAGCTCGCGGCGCCTCCCCGGTCGAGGCCGTCAAGGAGAGCTTCCAGCTGGCCAGGAGCAACCTCGCCACCACTATCGTGACCTACCTGATCCTCAGCGTGATCGCCTCCGTCGCCGGTTCCCTGATCATCCCCCTGCTCGTCGTGCTTCCCTTCTCGCTGCTGTTCGAGCTGGGCATGTACGAACGGCTCAAGGGCCGGGAGCTGCCGGACCCCGCGCGAGGGGCATGAGCTGCGCGAGCCGGTCCGGGCCGCGGCCTGAGACCGGGGCACGCCTCGTACCGCTCCCACCGCGGCCGGGCGGCGGACGAGTCCCGCCTCACCCGGCCGGCCAGCTGTCGCCGGTCGCGGCGTAGCCTGAGGGGATGAGCGATGGCCCCCTGATCGTCCAGAGCGACAAGTCACTCCTGCTCGAGGTCGCCCATCCGCAAGCGCCGGCCGCGCGGGCCTCGATCGCCGCCTT
This sequence comes from Brachybacterium sp. SYSU DS0246, assembly GCF_059391765.1. Taxonomy (NCBI): domain Bacteria; kingdom Bacillati; phylum Actinomycetota; class Actinomycetes; order Micrococcales; family Dermabacteraceae; genus Brachybacterium; species Brachybacterium sp. SYSU DS0246. The sequence continues at coordinate 13,649 of NZ_JBZXYT010000008.1, forward strand.
CGCCGAGCTCGAGCGGGCCCCGGAGCACGTCCACACCTACCGCATCACCGACCTCGGCCTGTGGAACGCCCGCGCCGCCGGGTACGACGCCGAATCGGTCGTCGCCGCGCTGGTGGACAACTCCCGGTACCCGGTCCCCCACTCCCTGCTGATCGACGTGGCGGACACGATGGACCGCTACGGCCGGCTGCAGCTGCAGTCCCATCCCACGCACGGCCTCGTGCTGCACGCGGTCGACCGGACCGTGCTCGAGGAGGTCTCGCGGACGAAGCGGGTCCAGGGCATGCTCGGTGCCCGCCTGGACGAGGCCACAGTCATCGTCCACCCCTCGGAGCGCGGCGCCCTCAAGCAGGCGCTGCTCAAGCTCGGCTGGCCCGCGGAGGACCAGGCCGGCTACATCGACGGTGAGGCCCACGCCATCGCGCTGCGCGAGGACGACTGGCAGCTGCGCCCGTATCAGGCCGAGGCCGTCGACGGGTTCCGCCACGGCGGCAGCGGTGTGGTCGTCCTGCCCTGCGGTGCCGGGAAGACCCTGGTGGGCGCCGGCGCCATGGCCGCGATGCAGCGCACCACGCTGATCCTGGTGACCTCCACGGTCTCCGCCCGGCAGTGGAAGTCCGAACTGCTGCGGCGCACCACGTTGACCGAGGACGAGATCGGAGAGTACTCCGGTGCCTCGAAGGAGATCCGCCCGGTGACGATCGCGACGTACCAGGTGCTCACGATGAAGCGGAAGGGCATCCACCCCCACCTCGAGCTCATGAGCGCCCGCGACTGGGGACTGATCGTCTACGACGAGGTCCATCTGCTGCCCGCTCCCGTCTTCCGCATGACCGCCGATCTGCAGGCTCGCCGGCGGCTCGGGCTGACGGCGACGCTGGTGCGCGAGGACGGTCGTGAGGGCGAGGTGTTCTCCCTGATCGGCCCCAAGCGGTACGACGCCCCGTGGAAGGACATCGAGACCCAGGGGTACATCGCCCCGGCCGACTGCACCGAGGTGCGCGTCGCGATGCCCTCGGAGGATCGGATGGCCTACGCCATGGCCGAGGCCGAGGACCGGCCCCGCCTGGGGGCCGCCCATCCGGCGAAGATCCCGGTCGTCCAGCAGATCGCGCAGCGCCACGAGGGTGAGCCGATGCTGGTGATCGGCCAGTACATCGACCAGCTCGAGGAGCTCGCGGAGCAGCTGGGCGCCGATCTCATCACGGGGCAGACGCCGGTCAGGCGCCGCCAGGAGCTGTTCGATGCCTTCCGCGCCGGGGAGGTCACGCGCCTGGTGGTCTCCAAGGTCGCGAACTTCTCCATCGACCTGCCGGAGGCCTCCGTCGCGGTCCAGGTCAGCGGCGCCTTCGGGTCCCGCCAGGAGGAGGCTCAGCGCCTGGGACGCCTGCTGCGCCCCAAGGCCGACGGGCGCACCGCGCACTTCTACACCGTGGTCATGCGCGACACCCAGGATCAGGACTACGCCGCCCACCGCCAGCGGTTCCTGGCCGAGCAGGGCTACGCGTACACGATCGTGGACGCCGACGAGCTGGAGCGGGCGGCCGACGCCAGCTGAGCGAGCAGGCCGGAACTCGGCGGGCTGCTCACGCAGGGCAGGCCGGAGCGCGGCAGGCTGCTCGCGCAGGGCAGGCCGACCGACCGGCCCGTCGGCGCACACGGAGGACGTATGTTCCGGAAGTTCCCAGGATCGATAGAGTGGGGTGTGCGGCGGCCTTGAGGACGAGGCCGCCGAGGGCACTTCCCCCGGCCCCGATATCGAGGAGCGACCATGAGCACAGGACCCCAGGACCCGGATCGTCCCGTCAGCCGTGCACCTGAGGCCGGCTCCGAGCCGGTGCGGCCCGCCGCGGGCGAGAACGTGCCTGCCACCGGCCCCGGCGCGTCCCAGCCGGCCGGCACCCCCTCGTCAGTGCGTCGAGCCGGCGAGCCCGTCGGCGACGACGGCACCGGCTCGCGGCCCGGGGTCACCGCTCCCCAGCAGACCGGCACCGGCAAGCGCGCCGCGGAGGAGCCGTCCCAGGAGCCCGCCGAGACGGTGCCCTCCGGTGGTGGCACGACGGCCGGGCTGTGGATCGCGCTGATCCTCGGCGCCATCGTGCTGGTGCTGCTGCTGATCTTCGTCATCCAGAACAGCGAGACCGCGGCCTTCGAGTACTTCAACGCCCAGTTCGACCTGCCGCTCGGCGTCGCGATGCTGCTCGCGGCGATCGCCGGCGCGCTGGTGATGGCACTGGTCGGATCGGTGCGCATGATCCAGATGAGCTGGACGATCCGCCGCCTGCGCAAGGCACAGGAGAAGATCCATCGTGCGACCCGCTGACGTCGCCCAGCCGACGTCCAGCCACCTCCCAACTCCGGGGAGGACCGTATCGCCATGACCACGACTGCAGACCAGGATTTCGAGGCACGACTGCTCGTCGTCGACGACGAGCCCAATATCCGCGACCTGCTCGCGACGTCGCTGCGCTTCGCCGGCTTCGAGGTGTTCACCGCCGCGACCGGCAACGAGGCGATCCGCGAGGCGACCGACAACCAGCCCGATCTCGTCGTCCTCGACGTGATGCTCCCGGACATGGACGGGTTCACCGTCACCCGCCGACTGCGCGACCGCGGAGAGCAGTACCCGATCCTCTTCCTCACCGCCAAGGACGAGACCCAGGACAAGGTGGCGGGCCTCACGGTCGGCGGCGACGACTACGTCACCAAGCCGTTCAGCCTGGAGGAGGTCGTCGCGCGCATCCGCGCGGTGCTGCGACGCACCCACGGCGGGGCCGACCCCACGGTCGACAGCTCGCTGGTCGTCGGCGACCTCCGCCTGGACGAGGACTCCCACGAGGTCTATCGCGGTGACGTCACCATCGAGCTCTCCCCCACCGAGTTCAAGCTCCTGCGCTACCTGATGCTCAACGCCGGCCGCGTGGTGTCCAAGACGCAGATCCTCGATCACGTGTGGGACTACGACTGGTCCGGCGAGGTGGGCATCGTCGAGTCCTACATCTCGTATCTGCGTCGCAAGATCGACGTGATCGGCGAGCCGATGATCCACACCAAGCGCGGGATTGGCTACGTGCTGCGAGCCGCCGAAGGTTCCTGACGGTTGGCCCTGCCGAGTCCGCGCCCCGACCGGCCCGTGTCCCTGTGGACGCGGATCGTCGCGCTCATCTCCCTGCTGCTGGTCCTCGGCACCGTGCTCACCGGCAGCCTCTCGCTGTTCCTGCTCAACCGCACCCTGATCCAGTCGGTCGACAACAACCTCCACAACGGCATGGGCGAGATGCTCGAGCTGGCCGAGCACGAGCTGGCCGGCAACGACGTCTCCGTCCAGAACAGCCCCTACACCCCGGTCCAGTACGCCGTGGAGGTCCGCGACGAGAACGGGACCCAGGTCAAGAAGGTCGTGATCGACTACGAGGACCGTGACGTCGACATCCCGTTCCCGGACCTGACCGATGAGCAGATCGTCCAGCGCGGCGGCCGGCCGTTCACGGTGGTCGACTCCGCCGAGAACCGGTGGCGCGCGGTGGCGATGCTCAATACCGGCCCGGACAAGGGCAGCGTGTACGTCGCCCTGCCGCTGGACGGCGTGGACCGCACCATGCACGAGATGGCGCTGATCATCGTGCTGGTGGGCACGCTGGTGGTGCTGGTCGGCATGGGGCTCGGCGGCTACATGACCCATCGTTCGCTGGAACCGCTCCAGGACGTGGAATCCACCGCTTCTCAGATCGCCGGCGGCGATCTCTCCCGGCGCGTCCCGGTCACGAGCACCAGCCTGGAGGTGCACGCGCTGGCGGTCTCGCTGAACGAGATGCTGGTGCGGATCGAGCAGTCCTTCGCCGCACAGAAGGCCTCCGAGGAGCACGCCACCCGTTCCGAGGCCAAGATGCGCCGGTTCGTCGGGGACGCCTCCCATGAGCTGCGCACCCCGCTGGCTGCGATCCGCGGATTCGGCGAGCTGTACCGGATGGGTGCCCTGCGCAGCGACGAGGATGTCGCCTCGGCGATGCGCCGCATCGAGGACGAGGCCCGGCGGATGGGGTCGCTGGTGGAGAACCTGCTGCGGCTGGCCCGCCTCGACGAGAACCCGGACCTGCCGATGGAGCCCGTCGACCTGACCGACGCCCTGTTCGACGCCGCCCAGGATCTGCGCGCCCTGGACCCCTCACGGCAGGTCATGGTGACCTCGCTGTCCGGCACGCCGGTCTCCGTCCAGCCGCACCTGTCCATCGGGGTCCTCGGCGACGAGGCCTCACTGCGCCAGGTCATCCTCAACCTCGTGGCCAACGCGAACCGGCACACGCCCAAGGGCACCCCGGTCGAGATCGCGGTGGGCTACACCGAGCGCGGGACGGTGATGATCGAGGTGCGCGACCACGGGCACGGCATCGACGCCGACCACCGCGAGCGGGTCTTCGAGCGCTTCTACCGCACGGACCCCTCACGCGTCCGCTCGGCCACGGAGGGCGGCGGTGCGGGCCTGGGCCTGTCGATCGCCGCGACCATCGTCCAGCAGCACGGCGGCACCATCGGCGTGCACGAGACCCCGGGCGGCGGCTCCACCTTCTGGGTCGAGCTGCCGGCCGCCGAGATCGACGCGGAGCACCGCTCCCAGCCCGATCAGGTCCGGGCCCTGACCGAGCCCGAGGACGGCGAGAGCAGCGTCGGCGGGGCCGACGGGGAGGACGACGAACCGACGGACCAGCGCTAAGACGGACCAGCGCTCGGCGGCGCCGGAGCACCAGAGGACGGGCGGCAGAGGCCGCCGCCGAGACGGACGTCGCCTCGCGCTACCGGGCGGGCTCTGCCTCCGCGGAGACCTGGTCGAAGTGCTCCCAGGGCGTCAGACCGCTTCGGCGGAAGTGGTCCGCCCACGCGCGCCGTTCGGCCCCGTGCAGCTCGTCGGTCGCGACGATCGAGACCACGCCGCCCACCGGAACGTCCACGGGGTCCCCGTCGACGCCGGCGAGGTCCCCCTCGAGCGTGGGCCGGAAGATCACCTCTCCGTGGCGCCAGAGCACGCGGTGGGCGATCCGGGCCCGGACCGGCCCGTCCAGGAAGCGCTCACGCCACTCCGGCGGCGACCAGGCCTCCCCGCGCCCGGCAGCGTCGGCGAGTCGGGCCGTGCGGCGTCCGGACACGCCCTCGAACGCCTCCTCCCACCTCGCGTACCGGCGTCGCGCCTGCGCGGCGAGTTCCTTGTCATCGGTGGCGGCGGACTTCGGCGGTCTCGGGAGCGTCGTGCCGTCGGCATCCCGGAGCGTGACGGTGAGGTCGGGTTCCAGGACCGCCGTGAAGGTCCGCGCTCCGTAGGAGAGGGTCTGCTGCCCGGCGTCGTCGAATCCGAAGTCGGGCATCGCCAGGTCCTCCAGCACGCCGATGTCGAGCCCGCGGTGCTCGGCGGCGCGGAGGACCGCGCGGAACGCCCCGTCGGTGGTCGCCTCGACACCGACGCCGCCGTGGATGGTCAGCAGAGCGCGGATCGCGGCCACGTCGTCGTCGCCGGCGGCGGCGAGCATGTCGAACAGCGCCTGCCGCTGCGCGGCCCGACCGCCGGCGCCGGCGCTGCTGCCCCTGGTGTGGTTCTCGATGTAGTCGACGAGCCTGGGGTAGGAATGGCCGGCGCCGCAGGCGGCCACCAGGGCCAGCAGGCCGGGGCTCTTGGCGGCCCCGCTGCCGCGCTCGGCGCCGAGGTCCTCGGACAGCCAGTGCTCCAGGACGAAGCCCCCGAGCGCGGCGCGATCCGCCGGAGCGATGAGGGCGACGTGTGCGCGCAGGTGGGCGCCCGGCTGCGGGGACGTGCCCCGGTGCGCCTCGAGGACCAGGTGACGGGCGAGGCTCGCATCGATGGGCCCTCCGTCGTCGGCCCAGGTGAGCTCCGGCAGATCGTCGACAGGGAACCATGCCAGCGCGGCGGGCGGCTTCCGTGCCGCGGCCTTCTGTGCGGCGGCGATCACCGCGCTCTTGTCGAGGTTGCGGGTAGGGGGTGAGCCCAGATCGGCCAGGCACTCCACCAGGGTCCCGCGGGTCTCCTCGTCGGTCTCGGTGGCCAGAGCTCGCTGCAGCGTGGGCACGGCGTCCTGCGCAGTGCCGGTGCTCGTGGCGACCGTGACCACCCACTGTGCGGCCGCGGCCCGGCGGCCCGGGACGGGATCGTCCAGGGCCGCGGCCGCTCGCGCGGCGGCGTCCGGGATCGCGGCGAGAAGGCGTCGTGCCGCGTCGCGGTGCGTGGGCGCGCCGTCGAGCGCCAGCGCCCGCACGCGCTGCTCGGCGGCCTCGGGGAGGCGGTCGTGCTCGGCCAGGACGTGGAGGAAGGCGAGGACATCGCGGGACAGGCCGGCGGCGGCGGTCTCGGCGATCTCGAGCAGGGCGTCGAGATAGCGCACGGCGAGGTCGCCCCTCTCGCCTGCCGGGGCGTCATGCCCGAGGCCCTCCCGAGCGGCGTCGCCCTGATGGTCCACGATGGCGCCGGCGATCGCCCGGGCGTCGATCCCGGCATCCTCGGCGAGGGCTGCGAACTCCGTCGCGGTGGGGTGCCCGGTCCGTTCCGCGAGACGTCGCAGGGCCCGGATGCCCGTGCCGCTGACGATCTCCCCGTCGGAGAACAGCAGGCACCCGATCGCGTCCAGGACGCTCATCAGGGCCGCGGGATCCAGATCGAGCTCCCCGAGCTCCGCGACGAAGGCCCGGCGGCCGCGCGGCTTCGGCGGCTCGCCGTGCGGGTCGGGCGGGGTGCCGAGCTCGAGGCGGAAGAACGCGATCTCGAGGTCCTCATGCGGGATGCCGTGCCGATCAGCGATCGCGAGGATCTGCTCGCGGACCTGGGGATCCAGCGGCGCTGTCCAGGTGACCTCGGGCAGGCGCGGGAGATCCGTCGGCGGCGGCAGCCGATGGGCCGGGTCCAGTCGGGCCAGCAGCGCGCCCGCGGCGAAGCGCAGCGAGCTCTCGTCCGCGGCGGCCTCGGACTCGAGGTGGCCGCGGAACAGCGCGAGCGTCTCGTCGCTCAACCGGCCGAGGGCCTGCAGGGTCTCGCCGCGCCGCGGGACGGAACGCTTCCGGCCGTCGGCGGCCAGAGCCGCCTCGCGGTGCCGGGCGACAGCGTCGTCGATCCCCGGCCAGTCCAGCGCCGTCCATGCCCGGTGCCGGGATCTCGGCCCCGGCTGCAGGATCTGCTCCACCAGCGTCGAGGCGGGTCTGCCGTCGGCGGTCAGAAGCCGCTCGATCGTGACATGGTCGGGAGGGTTCCCGCTCGCCTCACGCCGGGGATGGTGGTCGCTGCGCCCGTGGAAGGAGAGCAGCCCGTCGAGCCACTCCAGCCCGTCCAGCGAGCGATCCGGGTACGGACCCCACTTGCTGTCGAGCACCGGGCGTTCGGCGCTGAGCACCTCGGCGAGTCGGAGCGCGACCTGGTCGGGCATCTGCCCGAGGTGGGCGGTGACGGCCCGGCCGGCCTCGACCCGTCCCTCAGCGTGCTCGAGCAGATGGAGGCCACCGCGACCGTGGCGCAGGGGGCTGGAGAACCGCCACTGGCCCGTCAGGAGGTAGGCCTCCACGTCGGCGCGCCGGGGGTGCTCCGCCACGAGTTCCCGGATCGCCTGGTGCCAGGCGGGGACAGAGGATTGCTTGCCGCGGAGCCGTCCGAACCAGTTCGCCACACCGTCGATCCTAGGTGAGAGTTCACCCGGGCGCTGAGCCGGCCTGCGGAGGATGCCCTGCGCAGGCCATGGATCAGGTCTTCCTCAGTGCCCTTCAGGCGCTGGTGACGCCCCGGGGGCGCGCACCGTCGGCCAGGACCTGCCCGACGAACCCCGCGTCCCCCCGCCGGCGCGCGAGCACGTCGAGCTGCTCGAGCATCTCGCGCGCGGCCGCGTGACCCGTCGCGTCGTGCGCCTCGATGCGCGGCGGGGCCGACGGGGCATCCCGCGTCAGACGGTAGGCTCCGGCGCCTGCGTCCTCGACCGGCGGCAACGGGTCGACATGACCGATCGGCCCCACGATGAGATCCCGCGGGACCGGCTCCAGCCCCAGCGCGGCGGCGTGCTCGGCGCTGCGTCGAGCACGGGCGGCGGGCCGGTCCACGAGGGGGATGCGCAGGCCGGAGGCCAGCAGGATCCGCGTCAGCTGCCGGTTGTCGACGAAGCTGATGCCCACCCGTTCCAGGCGCGGCCGGGCGGCTTCGGGCCAGTCGTAGTGGTCGAGGTCGAAGGAGCGCGGGGGCAGCTCGGCCCGCGCGGCGACCGCGTGCAGCTCCTCGAGGGACGTGTCGGAGATCAGGTGGCCCCACAGTGTGCCGTGGCGGGGCCACCTGGGGGTATCGGCGAAGACGGTCATGCGCGAGATCCTTGATGCGTGGTCGAGCCCGCCAGACGGCGCAGCACCCACTCCAGCGGGCCCCGTCGGCCCCGGCGCCGCAGAGCGACGGCGAGCACGATCATCCCCAGCCAGCCCGCCACCACGATCACCGCGGCGCCCGCGGTCCCGAGCCGGGCCCCCAGGTCCAGCGTGTACGGCGGGAACAGGGCGATGAACACCACTGACTGGGCGACGTAGGCGCTCAGGGACACGGCCCCCAGCGATTCGATCCCGCGCACCGCGAGATGGCCCAGCTGCCGCGCCTGCCCCATGCCGATCCCCTCGGAGCGGGTGACGCGGTCGGCGACCAGTGCCGCTGCGGCCGCCGCACCGGCCGCCCCGACCACGCCCGTGTACTGGTGGAGGACGCCGAGGATCCCGAGCGGGAGCTCCGCCTCGAGCAGTCGGTGCGCCGGATCGACGACCAGCACGGTCACCAGCGGCACGGCACCGATCAGTCCGATCCCCAGGCCCCACCGGGCGATCGGGACCAGCAGGTCCCGGTTCGGCGTCACCAGCTCGAGCAGGCGGATCCGCGCTGCGATGGCCCCGATGGCCATCGGGGAGAGCAGTCCGATGTCCGACAGCACAGCGGTGATCATGTCGTAGACCGCCGCGTCAGCGCGCAGGCGCAGGCCGGTGAGATAGTCGGGCGCCGAGGCGGCGGCGTACCCGTCGGCCGAGGAGAGGCCGATGGTGCCGTCCGTCCATCCCCACACCCCGAGCGCCGGCAGCGCGAGGACGGCCGCGATCGGCAGGGCGATGCGGTGCCGGGTCACCAGCAGCACGCAGAACATGCCGACCATCGCGTAGGCGACGAGGATGTCGCCGCTGAACAGCAGCAGAGCGTGGGCCATGCCGATCGCCAGCAGCACCACGTGGCGGCGCAGCATGCGCATCAGGAAGCGCCGGGACGGTTCACCGTGCTCGCGGGAGCGGCGGTACAGGACCCCGATGCCGTAGCCGAACAGCATCGCGAACAGGGGGAAGCCGCGGTTGTCGGCTAGCAGCCCGATCAGCACGTCGGCGATCCGGTCGATCACGGTGGCATCGACCTGTTTCAGCAGCACCGTCCACTGCGAGCCGTGCAGCCAGCCGATGGTGTTGGCCAGGCCGATCCCGAGCAGGGCGAGGCCGCGGGCGAGGTCGGGCCCGCCGGCGCGGCGGGTCAGAGGGACCGAGCCGCTGCCCGCGATCAGCGTCATCAGGGTCGCTCGAGGGGCGTGCCCTGATGGTGGCGCAGCAGCCAGCGGTCCTGCTGTCGGACCCACAGCGAGCTGCGCGCGACCGCGCCCTCCGGCGACGAGGTCGTGTACTGCAGCAGCACCACGCCAGGGGCGATCTCGTCGGCGACGAATGCGTCGGCCTCCACCCTGTCCAGAGGCTCGAGCTGGGCGAGGATCGCGTCGCGGTCATAGCGCCGCCCGCTGGCGCCGATCTCGGTGAACGAGGGGTGCAGCAACTCGGCGGCCTCGTCTGTCGCGGCACGCAGGGTGTCGCTGAGCAGGGCCTGCTCGCGCGCGGTGACCTGCTCGAAGTCGGTGGCGCCGGGCGCGTCGGCGGCGAATCCGGTGGGCTCGGCCCCGGCAGACGCGGGTGCACCGGTCGCCCCGGGGGCGCCGGTTCCGGCATTCGCGGGAGCGGCAGGAGCCGGCCCTGCGCCGTGCTCGTCGAACAGGCTGAAGAGGTCGTCGGCCGCGGCGGCCTCGGCGGGCAGCGTGGGCTCCGTCGGGGCGGCGGCCGCCGGGGAGACGGCCTCCCCCCGGTAACCGGGGCCGATGACCGGGTCCTGGCGCTTGGAGAAGGCGGTCGCGGCGGCGTTGGCACGCTGGTCCGCGGCCTCGTTCAGGGCGTGACCGGCGTGGCCCTTGACCCATTCGAACTCCACGCTGCGACCGGCCAGGGCGCGGTCGATGTCCTGGAGCAGCTCGACGTTCAGCACGGGCTTGCCGTCCTTCTTGCGCCAGCCCTTGCGCTTCCAGCCCGGCATCCACTTGGTCACCGAGTTGATGACGTACTGGCTGTCGCACAGGATCAGCAGGTGCTGGTCGGCATCCACCGCGGTCGACTCCAGCAGGTCCAGGACAGCCTTGAGCTCACCCATGTTGTTGGTGCCGTGGGGCCAGCCCCCGGCGCGCCAGGTGTTCTCGTCGATGTACCAGGCCCACCCGGCGGGGCCTGGATTCCCGAGGGCGGAGCCGTCGGCAGCAGCGGTGATCGTCATGGTCGCCATGGTTCCACAGCGCAGGGACGGGTCCGGGCGCCGGCGGCGGTGACGTGCGCCGTGCCTCGCCGGTCCGCTCACACCATCCGGGCGACGGTCATGCCGGAGGTGACCGGCGGGGCATCCATGGCCGTCATCGCCTCGGGCAGATCCTCCATCGCCAGCACCCGGCCGACGGTCCCCTCGAGGTCGAGCCGTCCCGCCGCGATGTCGGCCAGCAGGTCGCGGTACTCGCTGACCGCGAGTCCGTGGCTGCCGAGGATCGCCAGCTCCTGGCCGATGACCCGGCCCATCGGCAAGGACGGATCAGCATCGACCCCGAGCAGGAGCCCGACCTGGACATGACGGCCCCGCGGCCGCAGCGAGGCGATGGCCGAACGCGCCGTGCCGGCGGAGCCGAGCGCATCCAGCGAGACGTGGGCCCCTCCGCCGGTGGCGTCCCGGACGCGGTCGGCGACGTCGTCCCCGGCAGGGATCGCGGTGGCACCGAGCTCGGCGGCGCGGGCGAGGGCGCCCTCGGAGACGTCGATGGCGACCACGTCGGCCCCGGCGGCGCGGGCGACCATCACGCACGCCAGTCCCAGGCCGCCGCAGCCGTACACGGCGACCGTCTCCCCGGGTGCCACGGCAGCCTGGACGCGGACGGCGTGGTACGCGGTCCCCACCCGGCATCCCAGCCCCGCGGCGAGCACCATGTCGATCTCCGCGGGCAGGGCCACCAGGTTGTGGTCGGCCTCGATCACCACCGCCTGCTCCGCCCACGAGCCGGGCAGGTCGAACCCGGGCTGACGCTGGTGCGGGCACACCTGCGGCGCCCCGGCGAGGCACTGCTCGCACCGTCCGCACGAGAGGATGAACGGTGCCGTCACCCGGTCCCCGGGAGCGAATCCGGTCACCTCGACACCGACCCGCTCGATGACTCCGGCGAACTCGTGACCCGGGATGTGCGGGAGGCCGACGGAGTCGTCGTGCCCCTGCCAGGCGTGCCAGTCGCTGCGGCACACGCCGGTCGCGTGCACGGTGACGACAGCCCCGTGCGGCGGGCACTCGGGATCGGGCACCTCGAGAAGTCGTGGCTGCTGCTGGAAGGCGTCGTAGCGCACTGCTCTCATGGGGACATTCTCCCGCGCTCGCCGGGCCCGCCCTCGCCGTCCGCAGGTTCGGATCGTTTCCGCTGTCATGAGACGTGGATCACCTCTAGGCTGGTCGCATGCCTCCAGTGCCCTCGGGACGACGGTTCCGCGCATGAAGCGCCTCGGCCGATTCCTCGTGCGCGCGGTGGCCTCGCTGGTCGTCCTGGCCCTGCTGGTCCTTGCGGTGCGGGCCGTCAACGGCTGGAGGTTCGACGACGGGGACGCTCCGGATCCGACGGACCTCGCCACCTATGACCTCGAGCAGGACGGGCTCGACATCGAGCACGTCACCGGCGACTACCTGGCCGGATTCCATCTGCTCCCGACCGACGGTCCCGCGGCTGCGGGCGTCGTGGTGACCTTCGGCGGCTCGGACGGCGGCCCGGCGTACGCGCAGGCGGTGCGGATAGCCCAGCAGGGCTATGAGGTGTACTCGCTGTTCTTCTTCGGCCAGGAGAACCAGCAGCCCGCACTGGATCGCGTGCCGCTCGAGTTCTTCGAGGAGGCCACGGATCGCATCGAGCAGACTGCCCGCTCCGCCGGGCCGCTGACCGTGAGCGGCACCTCGAAGGGGGCCGAGCTCGCCCTGCTGCTCGCCGAGCACTACGAACAGATCGACAACGTGGTCCTGTTCGCTCCCACCATGCACGTGAATCAGAGCCTCGTGGTCGGGCGCGAGTCCCATTCCTCGTGGACGCTGGCCGGCGAGGAGGTCCCCTTCCTCTCGTTCCGCTCCGCGAGCGCCGGTGACCTGGTCCACCAGCTGTCCGCCGCCGCGTTCAACTACCCGGTGACCTATCGCTCCACCGACGAGAGCATCATCGAGAACTCCCCTGCGGCGGACGAGGACGCCGCGCGCCTCGACCCTTCAGCCGTCGACGGGGGTCTGCTGGTGTTCGCCGGCGGGGACGACCGCATGTGGCCTGCGGACACCGCCGCGCACGAGATCGGTGAGCTGGTGCCCGAGGCGGAGGTGCACGTCTACCCCGACGCCGGTCACGTGTTCTCCGCCGGCGAGGTCGTGGGCGGGCTGCGCAACGGCGGCACCGTGGAGGCGAATGAGCAGGCCGAGCAGGACAGCGAGGAACGGCTGGCCGAGCGCCTGACCGAGTGGCACCGCTGAGCAGCACGGCTCAGCGCAGCGGCTTCTCGTAGGTGGTCTCGACGTGGCGGCGGGTGAATCCGAGCGCCTCGTACAGACGGGTCGCGCCCGTCAGGCTCTCCGTGTCGACCTCGAGCTCGGCGGTGGTGCAGCCGGCGCGGGATGCGGCGTCGAGGCTGCGGGCGATGACGGCGCGCGCGATGCCCCGGCCGCGGGCCTCCGGTCGGGTGCCGACCAGGGCGATGTGCAGGACTCCGGCGCGGTCCTCCGTGGCGAGGGCATAGCCGAGCACGGCCCCCTCGGCATCGACCGCGATGGTGGACAGCGCCGGCCGGGCGGTGTGCGAGGTGCACAGCGCCCGCCACCGCTCCGGGGTGACCGGGGCCGAGCCCCAGTGATCGGCGAAGGCGGCCACGTGGGCGAGGCGGGTGAGCTCGAGATGGTCCTCCGCCGGCGCGAGCAGCTTCAGGCCGGGGAGCTGACGGGACTCGATGTCGGCGGCGGGCAGGCCGCGCCCCATCGAGAACCAGCTGCGCGCACGGTGGTACCCGCGGCGGTCCAGCACGGGCCGGACATCGGCGCCACCCGCGACCGCGGCGCCGGCACCGTCACCGTCACCGTCACCGTCACCGTCACCGGCCGACGGTTCGGGGTCGCGGCCTCCGGAGACGCGGACGATCGCGTCGGCTCCCGAATGCCGGTCGGCGGCCACCTGGGCCGCACGCTCCTCGCCGCGCTCGAGCAGTGCCGTGCCGAGCCCACGGCGCCGGTATTCGGGGTCGACACCACCGCTGAGCTCGCACCGGGCCCGGCCGTCGCGATCGAGACCGGAGGCGACATCGAGCAGTCCGAAGGCGACCAGTCGCTCCCCGTCGCGCACGGCGAAGCTGTCCGCGCCGAGGTCGTGCCCGGGCATGGAGAGCCAGTCGCGGATGGTCGGCTCCTCCGCCGGCTCCTGACGCTGCTCGGCCGCGTCGATCCGGTTCAGCAATGCGGTCAGGGCGGGGGCGTCATCGAGGGTGAGCGGCGTCCAGGACAGAGCGGCGAGAGTATCGAGGGAGGTCACCGGCGCAGTCTACGAGTGCTGGGCGCGCAAGCGGTCCCGCAGGGCGTCATCGCGCCGGCAGCCGGTACACCGAGACGTGCGAACGGGAGCCACCGGTGAACTCGGAGCGGTCCCAGCCGGCCCACCGGGACTCGAGGGAGAAGCCCGCCAGCTGCGCCATCAGATCCAGCTCGCTGGGCCAGATGTAGCGCTGCGGGGTGCGGTCGATACTGGCCTCGCGGGAGCCGTCGACCGCAGGATCGAAGCGGACGTGGTGGGAGACGAGCTGCTGGGTCAGGGGGTCGATGGTGTCGACCAGCAGGTACCCGGCCTCGGAGACCTCGAGGGTGCCGTCCTTGCCCGGCGCCAGTGAGCGCAGATCCGGCACGCCGAGCTCGATCACGAAGCAGCCGCCGGGCGCGAGGTGCCGGGCGGCGTTGCGGAAGCACTGGACCTGCTGCTCCTGGGTGAGCAGATTCGAGATCGTGTTGAACACGAGATAGGCGAGAGAGAAGCCCTCCCCCGCGCTCGCTGTCGTCATGTCGCCGGCGACGACGGGGATCGTCTGCTCGTCGGCCTTCTCGCGCAGCCGCGCGATCATCGCCTCCGAGAGCTCGAGCCCGACGACCTCGACGCCCGACTCGCGCAGCGGGATCGCGACCCGCCCGGTGCCGACGGCGAACTCGACGGCGCGCCCGCCCGCGGCGAGGTCTCTCAGCATCTCGACCGTCGGCCCGAGCACGTCCGGGGCGAACATGCCCTCGCCGGGGGTGTCGTACCCGGCGGCGGCATGCTCGTCCCACAGACGTGATTGATCGACCATGGACTCATCGTGCGCCGGTGCGAGGCCTCCTGTCGCGGGCATTTCCCCTCAGCGGCCCTCGCGCCGGCACGCGCTCATCGCTGCCGGGAGCCCGGGGCCCGCCACCTCCGGCCGGGCTTCTCGCGGCGGGATCGCGCCCCGTCCGGAGCCGCGGCCGACGTGTCCGGCTCGTCCTGCGTCGGCCCGTTCTCCGTGGCCTCGTACGCTGCGACCTCCTCCTGGATGGCGCGGAGCCGGGCCAGGTCGAGCTTGCGACCGCGGGCGAAGTCGACGATGCCGTTCTTCTCCTGGAACACGTCGGTCATCTGCGTGTAGCAGTAGGCGAACATCAGCGGATCCTCGAGCAGCACGCGGGTCAGTCCCTCGAAGCGCTCGTAGAGCTCCTCCTCGCTGCGGATGCGCTCGCCGTAGCCCCAGGACTGGGCCGCATTGTTCCCGGCCTTCTCGGCCTCGGCCGCCTCTCGGGCCTCCTGCTCGTTCCACCAGATGCCGCCGTACTCGGAGACGAAGTAGGGCTGGCCGGCGTACGGCAGCGAGAAGGCCCCGTCGGCGAAGGGCATCTCGTCGGGGCCGAGATCGTGCCGGTTGACGTGAGGCCTGCCGTCGGCCAGGCCGGCCTGTTCCACGCGGAACCGTTCCGGGTCCTGCTCGTAGGAGTGGGAGTCGTAGATGTCGGCGCCGCGCACGCGGTGGGAATAGCCCGAGGCGTCCAGCACCGGCCGCGTGGGGTCGGCGAGCTTGGTCGCGTCGTACATCGCCTGGGTGACGTCGTCGAGCTGGGTGAAGCGGTCGTGCAGGACCTGGTGGGTCTCGTTCAACGGGCACCAGCCGATGATCGAGGGATGGTTCAGGTCGCGCTGGACGGCCTCGATCCACTGCCCGACGAAATTGGCGGGCGGCTGCTGATTGTCGCCGAGCGGGCCGTAGCCGGAGACACCCCAGTCGCCGAACTCGCCCCAGGTGAGGTAGCCGTGCAGATCGGACCAGAACAGCATCCGCTGCTCGAAGACCTTCTGGTGCAGGCGCGCTCCGTTGAAGCCGGCCTCGAGGGAGAGGCGGATGTCCGTGGTCAGCGCCTCGTCCGCCGGCGCCGTCATGAAGGATTCCTCCCAGTACCCCTGGTCCAGGATCAGGCGCTGGAAGACCTTCGTGCCGTTGATGCGGAACTCATGGCCGCGCAGCGAGGTCGAGCGAAGGCCCGCGTAGGAGCGGACCTCGTCCAGTGCGCCGCCGTCCGCATCCAGCAGTCGCACGGTGAGGGCGTAGAGCTCCGGAGCGCCGGGGCCCCAGATCCGCACAGCGTCCTCGGGGATCGTCAGCTCCAGGTGCGGGGCGAGATCGAGGTCGGCGCGCACCTCCGCCCGGGCGACCTCCTCGCCGCCGGGCACCGAGGCGACGACCTCGAGGCGCGTGCCGGGCGTGGTGCGCGACAGCGGCACGTCGATCGCGAAGCAGCGACCTGCGAGCGAGGGCAGGATCCGCAGCGAACGGATCTCGTCGGCCGGGACGCCCTCGAGCCACACCGTCTGCCAGATGCCGGTGGTGCGGTGGTAATTGGCGTGGGTGGGACGGAACTTGCTGTCCTGCTTGCCGCGCGCCTGGGGGCCCGTGTGCGGGTCGCGGGCGCGCACCACGATCTCGACCTCCGCGCCGGGTTCGGCACCCGGGACGCCGGAGAGGTCGGCGGCGAAGGGGGTGAAGCCGCCGCGGTGGCGGGCCACCTCGACGCCGTTCGCCCACACGGTGGCGTCGTGGTCGACGGCCTCGAAGCGCACGATCGGGCGCAGACCCTGCCAATCGGCGGGAATGGTGACGGTACGGCGGTACCAGACGGCCTCGAGGAAATCTCGGTTGCCGACGCCGGAGGCCGCGGTCTCCGGCGCGAAGGGCACGGTGATCGTGCCCGCGAGCTCCCGCTCGACGAGGCCGCGCTCGCGCCCGGTGTCGCCCTGGTCGATCTCGAACTGCCAGGTGCCGTTGAGGTTCAGCCAGGCGGGGCGTTGCAGCTGAGGCCGGGGGTGCTCGGGCTTCGGGACGTCGGTGGCGGCGGACAGCGGTGCATCGAGCTGCGCGGCGAGTTGATCGGCGCGGGAGAACAGGGAGCTGAGGTGCTCCGGCAGGTCGGGGTTCTGGGCGTTCACGGACAGCTCCTGGGATCGGCGGGGCTCGGCGCTGAGTCACCGGCGCTCTCGAGGCACCGGCACGGATCGTTCAGGTCCCAGTCAAGCGCACCCGCGACGCGCTTGCAACGTGGGAATCAGTAGTGGCCCGGCGGCCGCGTCGAATCGCGCTCGATCAGGCGGTGCGGGATCACGGTCTCGGCCCCGTCCTCGTGCGCCGTGCCCGCCAGGGCTGCGTCCAACGCGGCCGCGATCAGGGCATCGAGGTCCGGGGCCACCGTGGTCAGCGACGGCCGCGACCACGCGGCCTCGGGCACGTCGTCCCAGCCCACGACCGCCACCTCTGCCGGCACTGCCACGCCGCGATCAGCCAGGGCGCTCAGGGCGCCGAGGGCCAGCAGGTCGTTGCCGGCCACGACCGCATCGACGTCGATCGTCTCGGCCAGGACCTCCTGCACCGCGCGGTACCCGGCCTCGCGGGTCCATGAGCTGACAGCGCGGACGAGCTCGGGGTCCCGGGGCAGCCCGGCACTGTCCCTGGCGGCCCGGAACCCCGCGAGCCGGTCCGCGCCGGTGGAGCGCTCGGCGCCTTCGGCGCCGAGGAACAGCAGTCGCCGGTGTCCGCCGCGGGCGAGGTGCCGCACCACCTCGGCCGCGGAGGCGGCGTTGTCGATCGCCACGTGCACCACGTTCGGGGCGGCCGGCAAGGACTCCCCCAGCAGCACCACAGGAGGCCCGGACTCACGCCCGGCCAGGTCCGCCGGATCCAGGGCGGAGGGCGAGATGATGACGGCGTCGACGGGGCGGGCGGTGCGGCCGTGCACGTGGGCGCGCTCGGTCTCGGCGCTGTGCAGGGAGACCTCGACGCTGACGGTATAGCCGCGCTCGCGGGCGGCGGCCTGGGCCCGCTCCGCCAGGCGGGCGAAGTAGGGGTTCTGCAGCTCGGGGACGACCAGCGCGATCGACCGGGTGGGGCCTCCGCGCAGCTCCCGGCCCACGTGGTTGGGCACGTAGCCGAGCTCGTCGATCGCCTCCAGGACCTTCGCGCGGGTCTCGGTCCGGACCACGGGGCGGTCGTTGACGACGTTGGAGACCGTCTTCCACGACACCCCGGCGCGCTGGGCGACGTCCTTGATGCTCACCCTGCGCGCCATTCGCGGACTCCTCCGTCTCCCCGTCGTGAACTGTTCTGGCGACAATACCGGCGTGTTCGCAGCCGATGCCGGAACAGGTGTATGTCACATCCGGTGCGGTGATCGTCCTCCCTGGACAGCGGCGGGTCTAGTGTTGTCGGAGCGTGCCGTCATCCCGCCGCGGCACAGGTCCCACCTCGTATGGTGGTGACAGCGCAGGCTTCGAGTCGCTGCCATGGCAGCGCCTGGCGCAACGCACCGGGCGGGATCTGCACCTTCAGAACGGATTCCCGTGACCTCCCCTGACTTCGCACGCCTCGGCGTGCCCTCCGTCCTGGTCGACGCGCTCGCGCCCCAGGGCATCACCCAGCCCACCCCCATCCAGGCCGCGACGCTGCCGGACTCCCTGTCCGGGCGCGACATCCTCGGCCGTGGCCGCACGGGCTCGGGCAAGACCTACGCCTTCGGCCTGCCCCTGGTCGCACGCCTGATCGCCGAGCCCCGCCGCCGCGCCGCGCGCCGGCCCCGCTCGCTCATCCTCGCCCCCACGCGTGAGCTCGCCTCCCAGATCTCCGAGTCGCTGCGGCCGCTGGAAGCGGCCGCCGGGCTGCGCAGCGCCGTCGTGTTCGGCGGCGTCGGCCAGAATCCCCAGGTCAAGGCGCTCGCCGCCGGCGTCGACGTGGTCGTCGCCTGCCCGGGCCGGCTGCTGGACCTGATGGGACAGGGCCACGTGGACCTCAGCGCCGTCGAGATCACCGTGATCGACGAGGCCGATCACATGGCCGACATGGGCTTCCTGCCCATGGTGCGCCGCATCCTGGATGCGACGCCGAAGCAGGGCCAGCGCATGCTGTTCTCCGCCACCCTCGACGCCGGTGTGAACAAGCTGGTCAAGCAGTTCCTGTCCTCCCCCGTGACGCACTCGGCGGACCCGGCCACGAGCCCCGTCGGCACCATGGAGCACCACGTGCTCGAGGTCGACGCCGCCACCCGGTTCGACGTGCTGCGCGATCTCGCCGCGGCGCCGGGCCGCACGATCATGTTCACGCGCACCAAGTACGGGGCGAAGAACCTCGCCCGCAAGCTCGCCGCGCGCGGAGTGGACGCCGTCGACCTCCACGGCAACCTCTCGCAGAACGCCCGCACCCGGAACCTCGAGGCCTTCGGCTCCGGGACGAACACCACGCTGGTGTGCACCGACATCGCCGCCCGCGGTATCCACGTCGACGAGGTGGCCGTCGTGGTCCACGCCGACCCGCCCGTCGAGCACAAGGCCTACCTGCACCGTTCGGGCCGCACCGCCCGCGCCGGCGAGAGCGGTACCGTGATCACCGTGCAGACCCCGGACCAGAAGCGCGATGTCCACGACCTCATGCGCAAGGCGGGCATCAAGCCCACCTTCCACGCGAGCGTGGTCCCCACCAGCCCCGTGCTGACCGTGCTCGCCCCCGGCGAGCGCACGGAGATGCACGAGCCCCGTGACCCCGCCCCGGCCGCTGAATCCCAGCGCTCCGGTGGCGGACGTGGCGGTCAGGGCCGTGGCCAGGGCGGCGGACGTGGCGGCCAGGGCGGCCGCGGCGGCGGACGCGGTGGCCAGGGCGGCCGCGGTCAGGGCGGCGGACGTGGTCGTTCCGGCGGCCAGGGCCGCAGCGGCGGCGAGGGCGGCGGACGCCGCGGCGGCCAGGCGGCTCCCGCGGGCTCGGGCGCACGACGCCAGGGCGGCTCGAGCGGCTCCGGCCTCGCGGCCTACTCCTCCGGTCGGAACCGATGACCGAGGCGAGCGCCGGACGGCGCAGGGCCGAGGCCCCCACCAGGCACAGCATCGACGAGATCCTCGCCGCCGCCCGCCAGGGCCACGAGCAGGTCGAGCCGGTCGAGCTGTCGACGCTGCTGGATCAGGGCGTCCACGTGATCGACATCCGCTCCGCGGTCACGCGCGAGCCTGAGGGGCACATCCCCGGTGCCACGGTGATCGAGCGACTCGTCCTCGAGTGGCGACTGGACCCCCAGAGCGCCGACCGCATGGACGAGGGGCCCGGCTACGACGACCAGATCGTCGTGGTCTGCAACGAGGGCTACTACTCCTCGCTCGCCGCCCGCGACCTGCGTGATCTCGGATTCCACCGCGCCACGGACCTGGCCGGCGGCTTCCGCGCCTACCGGGCGGCGGGGCTGCCCGTCGCGGGTGAGCCCGCGCGCTACGTGGACTGAGGATCGACCACCCAGGAGGGGCGGTGCCGAGACGGCGCCGCCCCTCCTGCATGTCCGGAACTATCACCGGGATCACAGCCGACACTTCGTTCCTTGCGCAACCATGCAATCCACGGCAGACTCGCCGACGTGCACACCCCGATGACGTCCGGTCCGGCCGCCGAGGCGGCCGGCCACCGCCAGCACGCGGAACCCACCGAGCCGCAGCTCGCCGCGGCTGCCGACACCTTCGCGATGCTCGCCAGCCCGGCCCGTCTCCACCTCGTCCAGCTCATGAGCTCGGGCCACCTGGACGTCGGCACCCTGGCTGCGCGGGTCGGGCTGAGCCTGCCCACCACCAGTCAGCATCTGAGCAAGCTGCGCCTGGCCGGCATCGTCTCTGCCCGCCGCGAGGGCCGCCACAGCTACTACACCGTCGACGATCCGCACGTGCTCTCCCTGGTCGAGCAGATCTTCGAGCACATCGCGCCCGACGGGACGCTCGCCCCCGACCCCCCGCCGAAGGACTCCCCCGCATGACGGCCCCACCCCCGCAGAGCCCTGCTGCGGCCGAGCCCACGAAGGTCGACCTGCGCCGGTACGCGTGGCTCTCGATCATCGCCGCGATCCTCACGATCGCGCTGAAGACGGGGGCGTGGGCGCTGACGGACTCCGTCGGCCTGCTCTCCGACGCCGCCGAATCCACGGTGAACCTGGTCGCGGCCGTGGTGGCCCTGATCGCGCTGACGGTCGCGGCGCGCCCCGCCACCGAGCGCTATCTCTACGGCCGGGCGAAGGCCGAGTACTTCTCCGCCGCGGTCGAGGGCGTGATGATCTTCGTGGCGGCTGCGGTCATCCTGGTCACCGCCGTCGAGCGCTTCGTGAACCCGCGCCCGCTGGAGAACCTCGGCATCGGCCTGATCATCGTGGTGCTCGCCTCCCTGATCAACGGCGGCGTCGCCCTGGTCCTGCTGCGCGCCGGGAAGGCGCACCGCTCGATCACCCTGCGGGCCGACGGCAAGCACCTCATGACCGACGTGGTCACCAGCGCCGGCGTGCTGATCGGGGTCGGTCTGGTGGCGCTGACCGGCTGGGAGCGTCTGGATCCGATCATCGCCTTCGCCGTGGGCGTGAACATCATCGTCACCGGCATCGGCCTGATCAACGAATCGGTCTCCGGGCTGCTGGACAAGGCCCTGCCCGAGGAGGACCACGACGTCATCACCGACGTCCTGCGTCGCCGCACCGACGGGAACGTCACCTTCCACGGGCTCCAGACCCGCGAGGCCGGCCAGCAGAAGTACATGAACGTCCACGTGCTGGTGCCCGACGAGTGGACCGTCAAAGTGGGGCACGACTACATCGAGGGCCTCGAGGACGAGCTGCGCGAGAGCTTGCCCGACCTCACCGTGCTCACCCACCTCGAGCCGATCTCCGATCCGGCCTCCTACGAGGACATCCCCACGGCCCACGTCCAGATCCACGACGACGAGCACGATCCGACCCGCCCGCCGCAGCACGGCAGCAACGGCACCGGCCACGGGACTGCATAGGCGTCCATCCGTCCGGCACCAGGCGCAGCAGATGCCGCCGCAGGGTCCCCACCCCCGCTGCGAGCCGGCATCTCCACCCCATCAACTGAGCCGGCGAAGCGACGACCAGGTAGAACACTCGCGCCTTGCAATGTAGCCTCCCGACACTGCCGGGCTTCTCGCCCGGCATCGGCATGTCCCGGGTCGTGCCATCGGCGTGGGGCATGCCGCCGATGCGAGCACGATCGAGGAAAGGAAACCATGTCCACGGCGACCATGACCGACGATCACTACCGCACCCGACTCACGGAGGTGATGGAGCCCTACGCCCGTGAGCACCCCACCGTCTGGGGAACCCCGGACGACGGCCCCTTCGACGCCGAGGAGCTGACGGCGCACGAGCAGCGGGGTTTCACCATCCTGCAGGACTTCATCGCCCCCGATGAGGTGATGACCTATCGGCAGGAGCTGAACCGGCTGACCGGCGATGAGTCGCTGCGCGAGGACGAGCGGGTGATCACCGAGCGCGCCTCCGGCGAGGTCCGCTCGATCTTCGCGGTCCAGCAGCTCAGCGACCTGATCGACCAGCTCGCCCGCGACCCGCGGGTGCTGGATCGCGCGCGTCAGCTGCTGGGCTCCGAGGTGTACCTGCACCAGACCCGGATCAACTACATGCCCGGGTTCAAGGGCAGCGGGTTCTACTGGCACTCGGATTTCGAGACCTGGCACGCCGAGGACGGCATGCCGCTGCCCCGCGCCGTCAGCTGCTCGATCGCGCTGACGCCGAACTTCCCCTACAACGGCGGGCTGATGGTGATGCCCGGCTCCCACCGCACCTTCGTGCCGAGCCTGGGTGAGACCCCGGAGAACAACCACAAGTCCTCGCTGAAGGAGCAGACGGTCGGCGTGCCCTCCCAGGAGGTCATCACCGACATGGCCCACCGGCACGGGATCGACCAGTTCACCGGCCCCGCCGGCTCCGCGCTGTGGTTCGACTCGAACATCATGCACGGCTCCGGCAACAACATCACCCCGTTCCCGCGCTCGAACATCTTCATGGTGTTCAACAGCGTCGAGAACGAGCTCCAGGAACCGTTCGCGGCCTCCGCGCCGCGCCCGGACCACATCGCCCACCGGGACGCTCAGCCGCTGCGCTGACCACACCGGCGAAGGGCAGGAGCGGGGCACCCGGCGACGACCGGGTGCCCCGCTCCTGCCGTCCACGGGATGCGCCCGCCCTGCTCAGGCGATGGAGACCGTGCTCGCGGTGCGCACGAGGTAGGGCCCGGCTTCCCGGGCACCGACCTGGATCCGGGCGTGGGATGAGCACCGTTCGCGCCTCCGCGCTCGGTGTCCCACCATGGGGAGCACACACCACCGTGGCAGGAAGAGCCCACCATGGGCGACGACCTTCCAGCCCTGACGAGGAGCTTCGAATGACCGGTCCCCCGGCATCCGGCACCGATCTCGACGATCTCGCCGCACGCCTGCGCACCGACCTGGGCGCGGACGCCGTGTTCGAGGACCCCGAGACCAAGTACGGCGGTGACTATGCGGTCCCCGGCGTGCCGGGCCTCGGCTTCATCCTGGCCCTCCCCCACGACGTCGAGGGCGTGCAGGCGACCTTGCGGCTGGCCCACGCCACCGGCACCGCCGTCGTGCCCCGCGGAGCGGGCTCGGGACTCTCCGGCGGAGCGAGCGCGGGTGAGGGCTGCATCGTCCTGGGCCTGGAACGACTGACCGCGATCCGCGAGATCGATCCGATCGACGAGGTCGCCGTGGTCGACCCGGGCGTGATCACCGCGGACCTCTCGGCAGCGCTGGCGCCCCACGGCTTCTTCTACGCTCCCGATCCCGCCAGTGCCACGCTCTCCAGCATCGGCGGCAACATCGCCACCAATGCCGGCGGTCTGCACTGCGCCAAGTACGGCGTGACCCGGGAATCCGTGCTGGCACTGGACGTGGTGCTGGCCGACGGCACCTTCCTGCGCACCGGCCACCGCTCGATCAAGGGCGTGACGGGGTTGGACCTCACGCAGCTGCTGATCGGCTCGGAAGGGACCTTGGCCGTGGTGGTCGCCGCGACCCTGCGCATCCATCCGGTGCCGGTCGCACGCCGGACCGTGCTCGCACGGTTCCCCTCCACCACGGCGGCCGCCGCCGCGGTCGGGGCGATCTCGCGGAGCCCGGTGCGACCGGCCGCGACCGAGCTGATGGACGCCGGGACGCTGCAGGACATCGACGAGCGCACCGGCGCCGGGATCAGCCAGGGCGCCACGGCCGTGCTGCTGATCGAGCTCGACGGCTACGGGATCGAGGACCAGACCCGGGATCTGGTGGCCGCCCTCACCGCCGCCGGAGCCGAGATGACGGTGATCGAGGACGGGACCGAGGCGGAGCGGCTCTGGGAGCTGCGCCGCTCCGCCCGCGGCTCCGGGGCGGGCCGGTTCCGCCTCGGGGAGGACGTGGCGGTGCCGAAGTCCCGCCTCGCCGAGGCCTACGCCGAGCTCGAGGCGATCGGTCGCGCCCACGGGATCCGCGCCTCTGCCGTCGCCCACGCGGGCGACGGGAACCTGCATCCGGCGCTGTCGCTGCCGCGCGGGGAGCATGACGCGGCCGCGGAGCTGCCGGCCCCGATCCTCGCTGCGGCGGACGACATGGTGCGGGCCGCCCTCGCCCTGGGCGGGACGATCAGCGGCGAGCACGGCATCGGCACCGCCAAACAGGGCTGGCTCGACCTCGAGCTCTCCGACGTCTCCCGCGATCTCCAGCGCCGCCTCAAGGACGTCTTCGATCCCACCGGGATCCTCAATCCCGGCAAGGGGCTGTGACCGGTCACCAGCCCCGCAACAGCTCGGCGAGGCGCACGTCGGAGTCAGCGAGCGCTGCGCGGTCATAGGTCGAGGCGCTCGAGAGGATCTCCTGAGCCCCGGTGCGTTCGATGATCTGCTGGAGGCGGCGGCTCACGGTCTCCGCCGTGCCGGCGATGGTCGCGTCCAGGCCCTTCTCCACGCGCTGGCGCTCCTTGCTGCTCCAGGTGGTCCGACGGATCTGCGCGACCGGCTCGAGCGCCTCGAACATCCCCGTGGTGCGCGAGCGGGCCATGGCCCACACCTCGGGCAGGGCCAGCTCGCGGGCCTCAGCGTCGGTGTCGGCGATCAGGGCGTCGGCCGAGGCGATCACCATCGGCGAGCTGCCGTGATGGGACCGGAACGCGCGGCGGTAGGCGGCCAGGCGCTCGGGCAGCTCCGGTGCATCCAGGATGGGCCCGCCGATCACGACGGGCAGGCCGAGCTGCGCGGCGACTTCCAGGCCCGCGCCGGTCGCCAGGACGAACAGGGGGATCTCCGCAGTGGGGCGAGGATGCGCGGTGACGTCGGCCTCCCCGGCGAGGTGGGCGCGCACCTCCGCGATCTCCGCGGCGAAGCTCTCCGTGTCGGACTCCAGGCGCCCCAGCGCGCGGCGCACCGGTTCGGTGAAGCCGAGCGAACGACCCAGGCCCAGGTCGACACGACCGGGATAGAGACCCTCGAGCATCTGGAACTGCTCGGCGACCACGAGCGGGCGGTGGTTGGGCAGCATGACACCGCCGGAGCCGAGACGGATCGTGGAGGTCTGAGCGCCGACAGCGCCCAGCAGCACTGCCGGGGAGCCGCTCGCGATGCCCGGCACCGCATGGTGCTCGGCGACCCAGAAGCGGTGGTAGCCGGCCGCCTCGACCTGCTGCGCCCGCTCCACCGTGTGGACGAGAGCGGTGCCCTCCTCCTCGTCGCTGCGCGTGCGGGAGCGGTCGAGCAGGGAGAGCCTCATGCCGTGATCAACGCGGGCCACGCCGCTGAGCTTCCCGATCCGGAGGTCTGAAAAATCTCAACTATCAGCGGGGTCCGGCCCGATGCACGTCGATACGCTCGAGGTATGACTGCGCCTCACGTTCCGCTCTCGATCCTCGACCTCGTCTCCATCTCGGAAGGCATGACGGTGCGGGAGGCGATCTCCGCGTCCATGGAGGGCGCCCGGACCGCCGACCGGCTCGGCTACGAGCGCTACTGGTTCGCCGAGCACCACAACACCGAGTCCCTCGCCTCCTCGGCGACATCGCTGCTGATCGATCGCGCCGCCTCGATGACACAGCGGATCCGAGTGGGCTCCGGCGGGATCATGCTGCCCAACCACTCCCCGCTGGCGGTGATCGAGCAGTTCGGCACCCTCGCCCAGTTCCACGGCGACCGCATCGATCTCGGGCTCGGGCGGGCACCCGGCACCGACCAGCTCACCGCGCAGCTGCTGGCCCGCACGTCGGCCGAACCGCAGGCCTTCATCGCGGCGGTCGAGCAGATGCGCGACTGGTCACGGGAGGAGCCCTCGGCCGGGGGCCTGCCGATCAGTGCGTCGGTCGCCCAGGGCACCGAGGTGCCCATGTGGATCCTGGGCTCGACAGCCAACGGGGCGCGCCTGGCCGGACAGCTGGGCATGCCCTTCTCGGTGGCCTCGCACTTCGCGCCGTTCCAGTACCTGCAGGCGCTGGAGACCTACCGCTCGGAGTTCGATCCGTCCGCGAAGTCCGCTCAGATCGAGCGCCCGCACACCATGGTCGGGGTCAACCTGGTCGTCGCCGAGACCGACGAGGAGGCGCAGCGGCACTTCTCCACGCTGCAGCAGATGTTCCTCGGCGTGGTCACCGGCCAGCGGCAGAAGATCCAGCCGCCGCGGCCGATCGAGGAGGTCGCCGCCGATCATCTCCTCCAGCAGGTCGACCAGACACTCTCGATCCGGGCCGTCGGCTCCCCCGCCACCGTCGTGCGCCAGCTGGAGGAGATCGTGGCGACGACCGGGGCCGACGAGCTGATCCTCACCGCCTACTATTACGACCCCGCCGACCGGCTCAAGGGACTTGAGCTGCTGGCCGAGGCCTGGGGGCTCGGCACGGAGGCCAACGGCTGACGGCTGACGGCTGACGGCTGACGCCTGACGCCTGACGGCAATGGTCGCGCCCCGCAGGACGTGCAGGCGCCGACGGGACACCCGATCCGGAGCGATCGACGACCCCGCGGCGGAGGCGGGGAGAGCGGTGCTCAGGCCTGGTCGGGACGGACCACGGCGGTGACGGCGGCGTGGTCGCTCGCGGCCACGCCCTGGATGTCGTGGACGTGGGCGGCGTAGGCCTCGACCGTCAGCCCGCGGGTCATGATCCAGTCGATGCGCGCGGCCCCCGCCTCGGGTCGCCGGTAGTCCGGGAACGTGCCGATGTCCTCGCCCTCGAGAGCGCCCGTCTCGTCGTGGGCGTCCTCGAAGCCGGCATCGCGCAGCACGCGCCAGGGGGTGCTCTCCCCGGCGGCGGCGTTGAAATCGCCCATCAGCACGGCGGGGATCCCGTCGGCCACCTCGCGCAGCCGCTGGGCGATCACCCCGGCGCCCTTCTCGCGGGCCACGTGCCCGGCGTGGTCGAGGTGCGTCACCGCCAGCACCAGGTCACCACCGCCGGCGCGGTCGCGCACGCGCGCCCACACGGCGATCCGCGGGCAGTGCGCATCCCAGCCCACCGAGCCGATCAGCTCCGGCTCCTCGGAGACCCAGAACTGATCCCAGTCCAACAGCTCGAACCGCTCACGACGGACGAACAGCAGGTTGTGCTCGCCGCGGCCACCGCCCTCACGGCCGTACCCCAGCCGCAGGTGGCTCGCCGCGAGGGCCTCGTCGAGAACCGGGATCTGCGAGGCCAGCACCTCCTGGGTGCCGACCACGTCGGCGTCGGCCGAGCGCAGCAGATCGACCAGCACCGGGGCGCGGTCATCCCAGTGATCCGCCTGGCCGGCCACGGTGCCGGGGCGGTGCAGGCGGATGTTCTGGGTCAGGACGCTCAGGGCGGGCGGCTGCGCGGACGGGAGGATCATGCTCCCCATCATGTCTCACGCCACACGCTCGTGACGAGGGGCCGTCCGTGGGACGCCCCGCACGCCGAAGCGGCGAACCCGCATAATTCGCCTATGAACGCTCTGGTGCTGCAATCGGATTTCGGACTCGACGACGGCGCGGTCAGCGCCATGTACGGCGTCGCCGTGGGCGTCGATCCCACGCTGCGGATCCACGACGTCACCCACAACATCCCGCCGTACGACATCTGGGAGGGCTCCTACCGTCTCGCCCAGGTGCTCACCTACTGGCCGGCGGGCACGGTGTTCGTCTCGGTGGTGGACCCGGGTGTCGGTTCGGACCGGCTGTCCGTGGTCGCGCGGACCGCGACGGGCCACTACGTGGTCACGCCCGACAACGGCACGCTCACCCACCTCGACCAGCTCTTCGGGATCACCGAGCTGAGGGAGATCGACGAGACCAGGAACCGGCGGCCGGGCTCCGAGGAGTCCTACACCTTCCACGGCCGCGACATCTATGCGTTCACGGGGGCACGGCTGGCCTCCGGCACCACCACCTACGAGGAGGTGGGCCCGAGCCTGGATCTCTCGACCCTGGTCCGTCTGCCGGTGATCGAGCCGGAGCTCACCGAGGGGGCCGTCGTCGGCACCATCGACACCCTGGACGTGCGCTACGGCTCGCTGTGGACCTCGATCCCGCGGCCGCTGTTCCGCGAGCTCGGTGTCGAGCCCGGCGATCGGGTCACCGTCCGCGTCCACCATCACGACACCGTCGTCCACGCCGCCCAGGTCACCTACGCCCGATCCTTCGCGGCGGTCGAGGTGGGAGAGTCGCTGCTGTACGTGAACTCCCTGGACCGGATGGCGATCGCCATCAATCGCGGCCACTACGCGCGCGCCTTCGCGCTCGGCACCGGCGCCTCCTGGCGCGTGACCCTGGTGCCGGTGCGCTGACATAGCGATGCTCATCCGACGTGCATCCCCGGCACCCCGACTCGCCTCATCCTCCTGCCCGCCACTCCCGAAGGAACCCTCATGAACCGTACGTACTCGCCGGTGACCCAGGTGGTCGCGATCGGCATCGGTGCCGCCCTGTTCTTCGTGCTCGGTCGCTTCGTCGCGATCCCCTCGTTCGTCCCGAACACCTCCATCAGCATCCAGTACGCGATCCTCGCCGTCTTCGCCGTGCTCTACGGGCCGCTGGTGGGGGCGCTCGCCGGATTCCTCGGTCACCTCTTGATCGATGCCACCGGGTTCGGCATCTGGATCAGCTGGGAGCTGGCCTCGGGCGTGTTCGGCCTGGTGGTCGGCCTGCTCGTGCTGCGCCATGCGATCGGGGACGGCGAATTCGGCAGGAGCACCGCGATCCGCGCGAACCTCGCGATCATCCTCGCCAACGCCCTCTCCTGGCTCCTCATCGCACCGCTGGGCGACGTACTGATCTACGCCGAGCCAGCCGGCAAGGTGTGGGCGCAGGGCGCCCTGGCCTTCGTCTCGAACTCACTGACCGCCTGCATCATCGGCACGATCATCCTCTCGATCTACGCCCGCACCCGCACCAGGACCGGGTCGCTGAGCCACGACCAGTGACGGCGCCGTCCCCATCCAGCGCCGGCGACGTGCTCATCGAGCTGCGCGGGTACTCCTTCCAGTACCGCGCGCAGTCCGAGCCGACGCTGCACGACATCGACCTGCGGATCCGGCGCGGGGAAAAGATCGCCGTGGTCGGTGCCTCCGGTTCGGGGAAGTCCACGCTGATCGGCGCGATCAATGGCCTGATCCCGCACCGCCACCGCGGCGAGGCCGGTGGGAGCATCCGGGTGCTCGGCAAGGATCCGGCCGCGGTGCCGCTGGTGGAGACCGCGGCCGGGGTCGGCACCGTGCTCCAGGACAGCAACAGCCAGTTCGTCGGCCTCACCGTCGGCGAGGACATCGCCTTCAGCCTCGAGAACCAGCAGGTGCCCCACGCCGAGATGCCTGCCCGCGTGGCCCGCGCCGCGGCCCTGGCCGGCATCGGTGATCGCCTGGAGGATGCCCCGCAGAACCTCTCCGGCGGCCAGAAGCAGAGGGTCGCGATCGCGGGCGTGCTGGTCGACGACGTCGAGGTGCTGCTATTCGACGAGCCCCTGGCGAACCTGGACCCCGCCACCGGCCGCTCCGCGGTGGAGCTGATCGATACGCTCCACCGCGATCACGGCCGCACGATCGTCCTCGTCGAGCATCGTCTCGAGGATGTCCTGCACCGGGAGGTCGACCGGATCGTGCTGATGGCCGGCGGTCGGATCGTGCTCGATGCCTCGCCCGACGAGGTCGTCGCCTCCGGGCTGCTCGAGGAGCACGGCATCCGGTCGCCGCTGCACGTGGCCGCGCTGCGCTACGCCGGGACGCCGGTCACGGCTCAGCAGCGACCCGCTCGAGTGGAGACGATCGCGCTCAGCGAGGAGCAGATCGGCGCGGTGCGCAACTGGGTCGGCCGCAGCGGCGACGACAGCGCGATGGGATCGGGTCCCGGCCCGTCGGGCACGATCCCCACTGGGAGCCGAGGGACGAGCACGGGGACGGATCTCCCCCGCTCCGGTACGACGGCCCTGGCCCTCGAGGATGTGCGCTGCGAGATACCCCTTGGCCCCGAGAGCACCACCGCCGTGCTCGAGGGCGTGACCGCCCGGGTGCGCCGCGGGGAGATGCTGGGCGTGCTGGGCTCGAACGGAGCCGGCAAGTCCACCCTGGCACGCGTCATCTGCGGATTCGAGCGCGCCACCGGCGGCACCGTGCGCATCGGGGCGCTCGACGCCACGGGCTGGACCCTCGCCCAGCGCGGGGAGCACGTCGGCTTCGTGCTGCAGGAACCGGGCCAGATGATCTCCAAGCCGCTGGTGGCCGAGGAGATCGCCCTGGGCATGCGCGCCCGCGGCATGGCGGAGGACGAGATCACCCGCCGCACCGCCGCCGTGCTCGAGGTGTGCGGGCTGCGCCCGTTCCGCTCCTGGCCCGTCTCCGCCCTCAGCCATGGTCAGAAGAAGCGCGTCACCATCGCCTCCGTGCTGGCGCTCGAGCCCGAGGTGCTGATCCTCGACGAGCCCACCGCCGGGCAGGACTTCGCCCACTACACCGAGTTCATGGAGTTCCTGCGGCAGGTGAATACGACCGGCACCACCGTCGTGCTGATCACCCACGACATGCACCTGGCGTTGGAGTACACCGACCGCGTGCTGGTGATGTCCGACGGCGTCCTGCTCGCCGATGACGATCCGGCCGCCGTGCTGACCGACCCCGAGCTGACCCGGCGGGCCGACCTCGTGACCACGGGCCTGCACGCGCTGGCGCAGCAGAGCGGTCTCGCCGACGCGCACGCCCTGGTGCGCCGTTTCGTCGAGGTCGATCGCGCCACCCGGAGTGCAGCATGATCCTGGGGGCCCTCACGGACGGAGCCGCGATTTGAGCGCCCCGCTGCTGGGCTACGTGGACCGCCCCGGACCGCTGCACAGGCTCTCGGGGGTCTCCAAGCTCGTCCTCGTCCTCGGCGTCGTGATCGGTGCGATGCTGGGATTCGATGTGCGCTACCTGGCCGTCGTGGCTCTGGCCTCCGTCGTGCTCTGGGCCGTCTCCCGGGTCCGGCTGCGGGACTTCGCGGTGGTGCTGTGGCTGATCCTCGTCTTCATGACCCTGAACAACATCGGGATCTTCCTGTTCGCCCCCGGTTACGGCACGGATCTCTTCGGCACCCGCCATGTCCTGCTGGAGGGGCCCTGGCGCTGGGATCTGACGACCGAGCAGCTGTTCTACCAGCTGGCCGTCACCCTGAAGTACGTCGCGGTGCTGCCCGCTGTGCTGCTGTTCGTGGCCACCACGAGGCCACCGGAGTTCGCCTCCTCGCTCGCGCGCATCGGGGTGCCCGCGCGGATCGCCTACGCCGTCTCCCTCGCGCTGCGGTACATCCCCGACGTCCAGCGCGAGTTCCGCACCATCTCCCAGGCGCAGCAGGCGCGAGGCATCGACACCTCCCGCAATGCTCCTCTGAGTGCGCGGGTGCGCAATCTCAGCGCCGTGCTGATGCCCCTGCTGCTGGGCACCTTCGACCGGATCGAGTCGGTCTCTGCCGCCATGGAGCTGCGCGGGTTCGGTCGGGAGCGCGGGCGCACCTGGTCGGTGCGCACCCCGCTGCGCGGCCGCGACGTGGCGGTGATGCTCACCGCGCTGGCGCTGGTGGTGGTCCCGGTCGTGCTGCTGGTGATCAACGGCGGGCGGTTCTGGAACCCGTTCGCCTGAGCCGAACCGGCGACGCCGCGGTACCGGGACCCTCGAGCCCCGCTACCGCGGCGGGCACCCTCACTCGCTGGACATTCCCAGCAGGTCGGGCAGGAACAGGGAGATCTGCGGAACGAACACGACCAGCAGCAGCCCGGCCACCAGGGGCACGTAGAACGGCAGCAGGCGGCGGATGACCGGCTCGACCTTGACCCGCCCGACCCGGGCGCCGACGAACAGGATCACGCCGACCGGCGGGCTGATCGTCCCCAGGCACAGGTTGAAGGTGATCATCATGCCGAAGTGGATCGGGTCGATCCCGAGCTCCTGGGCCACGGGCAGGAAGATCGGTGTGAAGATCAGGATCGCCGGGGTGGGATCCATGAACATCCCCACCAGCAGCAGCGCCAGCATCATCAGCAGCAGGATCACCGTCGGTGAGGTCGAGACGCCCAGCAGCGCCTCGGCGATGGACTGCGGGATCGTCGCGTAGGCGAGGACCCAGCTGAGCACCGAGGAGACCGCGATCAGGAACAGCACCACGGCGGTCGTCCGGGTGGCCGCGAGGAACACCTCCGGCAGCTTCCTCACGGTGAGCTGACGGTAGATGAACCCGAGGATCAGCGAGTACACCACGGCGATCACCGCGGACTCGGTCGCGGTGAAGACACCGGCGAGAAGACCGCCGATGACGATCACGATCATGAACACGGCGGGGATGGCGCGCAGCAGGGTCAGCACGCCGAGCCGCAGGCCCACGCCGCCGGTCGCACCGCCGCCGTCGTGGCCCACCAGGGACCGCCGCCGCAGCGCCACCAGCAGCACCGTGGCCACGCACGCCAGGACCCACACCAGGCCCGGACCGTAGCCGGCGGCGAACAGGGTGGCCACCGATGTCGAGGAGACCAGCGAGTACACGATCAGCGTGTTCGAGGGCGGGATGAGCATCCCCGAGGGTGCGGAGGCCACGTTGACCGCGGCGGCGAAGGCCGGGTCGTACCCGTCCTTGCGCTGGCGTGGACCGAGGATCCCTCCCACTGCGGCCGCGGAGGCGACGCCGGCGCCGGAGACCGATCCGAACAGCGCATTGGCGACCGCGTTGGTCTGCGCCAAGGAGCCCGGCATGCGTCCCACCAGGACTTTGGCGGCGTCGATCAGGCGGGCGGCGACGCCGCCGGTGTTCATCAGCTGACCGGCGAGCACGAAGAACGGGATCGCGAGCAGGGTGAAGGAGTTCGCGCCGGTGAACATCCGCTGGGCGGAGACGAACACGGCCGGCTCGGGGCCGACGACGGCCAGCAGCGCGATGACGGAGGGCAGGCCGATCGCGATCGCGATCGGCGCGCCGACCGCGATCAGGATGACGACGCCGATGATGAGGATGATGCTGGCCAGGAGTGCCGGATCCATGGTCACCGCCCCTTCGTGTCGTCGTCGGTGTCGGCCGCTCGGGCGGCGCCCGTCGGGAGCGCCGCGTCCTCCGGCCCCGCAGGCGGCTCGTCGCCGGCCTCCGCGGCGGGCGCGAGCCGCTCCCCGCGGACCACACGGACGAGATCCTCGGTTGCCAGGGCCGCGATCATGAGGCCTGCGATGGGCAGCGCCAGGTACATCTGGCCGACGGAGAAGGGGAAGCCGGGGATGGTCTGCTCCCAGGAGATCGCCGTGCCGCGCAGCCCGCCCCAGACCATCGCCAGCAGGCTGAACAGCATGGTGGCCAGCTGGACCAGGATGCGGAAGAGGTGCTGGAGGCGCTGCGGTGCTCGTTCGGCGATGATGTCGACCGCGACGTGGCCGCGTTCGCCGAAGACCAGCGTCATGGCGAACAGGCCCAGCCAGACGAACATGTACTGCGCGGTGGTCGTCGTCCAGGCGCTGGGGCTCTGGAGGACCTGGCGGGTGAAGACCTGCCAGACCACCACGAGCACGAGCACCGCGAACAGCGCGATGCACAGGACCTTGAGGGCGGCGAGGAGTCCGGATCGTGCTCGTGCCATCACGGCGCCTCCTCGGATGCGGCGCGGATCGCCTCGTACATCGCGATGTCCGCCTCGTCCTGGAGGATCGCGTAGCCGGTCTCCTCGATGATCGGCGCGAACGCTGCGGGATCTGGCTCGTGGATCTCCACCCCGCGCTCGCGCATCTGCTCGGTGGCCTTCTCCGTCTCCTGCCGCCAGATCTCCACGAACGCGTTCTGGGTGTCGGTGAACGTCTCTCGCAGCGCGCGCGAGTCCTCGGGGCCCATCTCCTCGAGCAGGTCGGTATTGGCCAGGAAGAAGTCGAAGCCGATGAGGTGATTGGTCAGCGTGTAGTGCGTGGCGACCTCGTAGTGGCGCTGGGTGACGTAGCTGATCTCGTTGTTCTCGGCGCCGTCGAGCACACCGGCCTGCAGGCCGGTGTAGACCTCGCTGTAGGCCATCGGGGTGGGGACCCCGCCCATGGCGTTGATCAGGTCGAGGAAGATCTTCGACTCCTGCACCCGGATCTTCAGCCCCGAGAGGTCGTCGGGGGATTCGATCGGGCCCGGGGCGGTGTAGAGGTGGCGGCTGCCCTGGGTGAAGCCTCCGAGCACCGTCAGCCGCATGTCGGGTTCGAGGGAGGTGAACAGCTCCCCCACGATCGAGTCGTCGAGCATCACCCGGTTCTGGTGGTCCATGTCGTCGAAGACGCCGGGGACGTTCATCGGCAGGAACCGGGGCGAGGAGTTCTCGATCTGGGTCCCGGAGATGACCGCCATGTCGATCGCGCCGTCCGAGACGAGCTGGACGGTCTCCTGCTGATCGCCGAGCGAGTTGTTCGCATAGACGCGCACGCCCCACCGGTTGTCCGTCGCGGCGGCCAGGCGCTCCCCGAAGTCGAGCAGGGCCCCGTAGCTGGGATGGTCCTCGGCCTGGCCGAGCGAGACGGACAGGATCCGGTCGACGTCGGTGACTGCTCCGGCGCGGGAGACGCAGCCTCCCAGGAGCGCTGTTCCGGCACCGGCCATGGGCAGCGCCGTCAGGAATCCACGACGCCCGAAGCCTTTCCCGGGTGGCCGCTCTCCCGCGGTGGCGCGGGGGACGTCTCGTCGACGAGACATCGTTGTTCGCACTGCATTCCTCCTCGAATGGACATGCCGCGGCGCTCGGGGCGCGATGTGCGCACCCCCGAGGGCCGTGAAGCCGGATCAGCGTGCCAGGCGCGCAGAATTCGGCATCAACCCTTGCCACGCGTTGCCGGGGCCGGGGCCGGCAGGGGCGCGGACATGCCCGGGACCGGAGCATGCGAAGGGCCCCGACCCTCCCTCAGGAGGATCGGGGCCCTGCACTCGCACGGGACGAGCGACACGGGATGAGCCGTGCGGCGGGTGATCAGGAGATCACATCATGCCGCCCATGCCTCCCATACCGCCCATGCCACCCATGTCGTCGCCGCCGCCGCCGGCCGGCGCCTTGGGCTCCGGCTTGTCGGCCACGACGGCCTCGGTGGTCAGGAACAGGCCCGCGATGGACGCGGCGTTCTGCAGCGCGGAGCGGGTGACCTTGACCGGGTCGATGATGCCGGCCGCGACCAGGTCCTCGTACTCGCCGGTGGCGGCGTTGAGGCCGTGGCCGACGGGCAGGTTCTTGACCTTCTCGGCCACGACGCCGCCCTCGAGACCGCCGTTGACGGCGATCTGCTTGAGCGGGGCCTCGACGGCGACCTTGACGATGTTCGCGCCGGTCGCCTCCTCGCCGGTGAGCTCCAGCTTGTCGAAGGTGTCCTTGCCGGCCTGCAGCAGCGCCACGCCACCACCGGCGACGATGCCCTCGTCGACAGCGGCCTTCGCGTTGCGCACGGCATCCTCGATGCGGTGCTTGCGCTCCTTGAGCTCGACCTCGGTGGCCGCGCCGGCCCGGATGACGGCCACGCCGCCGGCCAGCTTCGCCAGGCGCTCCTGGAGCTTCTCGCGGTCGTAGTCCGAATCCGAGTTCTCGATCTCGGTGCGGATCTGGGAGACGCGGCCGGCGATGCGCTCGGCGTCGCCGGAGCCCTCGACGATCGTGGTCTCGTCCTTGGTCACGACGATCTTGCGAGCCTGGCCCA
Source organism: Brachybacterium sp. SYSU DS0246 (assembly GCF_059391765.1). Lineage (NCBI taxonomy): Bacteria > Bacillati > Actinomycetota > Actinomycetes > Micrococcales > Dermabacteraceae > Brachybacterium > Brachybacterium sp. SYSU DS0246. The sequence goes on from NZ_JBZXYT010000008.1 coordinate 49,483, forward strand.
GCAGGTCCAGCTCGGCGGTCTCCAGCTTGAGGCCGACCTCCTCGGAGATGACCGTGCCGCCGGTGAGGATCGCCATGTCCTCGAGCATCGCCTTGCGGCGGTCACCGAAGCCGGGAGCCTTGACGGCCACGGACTTGAAGGAGCCGCGCAGCTTGTTGACCACGAGCACCGCGAGGGCCTCGCCCTCGACATCCTCGGAGATGATCGCCAGCGGCTTGTTGGACTGGATGACCTTCTCCAGCAGCGGCAGCAGGTCCTTGACCGAGGAGACCTTCGAGCTGAGCAGCAGGATGTAGGGATCCTCCAGGACCGTCTCCTGGCGATCGGAGTCGGTGACGAAGTAGGGCGAGATGAAGCCCTTGTCGAACCGCATGCCCTCGGTGAGCTCCAGCTCGAGGCCCATGGTGTTGGACTCCTCGACCGTGATCACGCCTTCCTTGCCGACCTTGTCGAGGGCTTCGGCGATGAGCTCGCCGATGGCCGGGTCGGCCGCCGAGATGGCGGCGGTGTTGGCGATCTGCTCCTTGGTCTCGACCTCGTGGGCCTGGGACAGGAGGGTCTCGGAGACCGCGGCGACGGCCTTCTCGATGCCGCGCTTGAGCGCCATCGGGCTGGCGCCGGCGGCGACGTTGCGCAGGCCCTCCTTGACCAGGGCCTGGGCGAGGACGGTGGCGGTCGTGGTGCCGTCACCGGCGATGTCGTCGGTCTTCTTGGCGACTTCCTTGACGAGCTCGGCGCCGATCTTCTCGTAGGGATCGTCGAGTTCGATCTCCTTGGCGATCGACACGCCGTCGTTGGTGATGGTGGGGGCGCCCCAGGACTTCTCGAGCACGACGTTGCGGCCCTTGGGGCCGAGGGTGACTCGGACGGCGTCGGCGAGCTGGTTCATACCCCGCTCGAGGCCGCGCCGGGCCTCCTCGTCGTAAGAGATGAGCTTGGCCATTGTGGAATCTCTCCCGTGTGGTGTGGTGTCCACCCGACCCTCGTGCCCGCGACGGACGGCACCCCACGCCGTGTTCATGTCCCACGGCGCCGGATCCCTCACGGGGCCGGAATGTTGGTGGCCGGCGAAGCAGCGGACTGCTCCCCGGACAGGCTCACGACTCTCGAGGGCGGCCTCGCCGATCGGCGCTGTCACTCTCGATCATCGAGTGCCAGATCATCATAAGCACTCCGACCCGGAGAGTGCTAACCCTGGGCGGCTTCTTCTGGCAGCGGAACCTCCGGGGAGTCCATTCGCCCGACGATGCAGAACGCGCGCCGCCCTCCCGGATCGGGGGTCGACGCGCGCCCTGCATGCGTGAGAGGCCTTCGGCCTGCGGGATTCAGCCCTCGCCGCCGCCGTCCTCGCCGCCGCCGTCCTCGCCCTCGGCGTCCGCGCCGGGTTCGTCGACAGCCACGAAGGTGATGCGTGCGTCGTACTCATCGCTCTGACGGGCCTCCCCGGCACCGACCTGCTGGGCGAGCGCCTGCGCGCTCTCGGCGTCGGCCTCGTCGCGGTAGAACACGACGGGCTCCTCCTGCGTGTTGTCCGCGGTGGCGACGCCGACCTCCGTCCATCCCTCGCCCTCGAGGGTCTCCTCCCAGGTTCCGGCCAGCCCGTTGATGCCGCCGGCATTGACGACCAGCACGGGAGTGGACAGATCCGGCTCCGGGGCCGGCTCCTCCTCGGTGGTCGCCTCCTCGCCGTCGGCAGGGGCCTCCTCGCTGGACTCGCTCGCGGCGGGTGTGGTGGGGTCCTCGGCCCGCTCGTCCCCGTTGCCGCCCATGCCGCCGATGAGGAAGAGCAGCACGACCAGCATCACCACGGCAGCGCCGATGATGATGATGTAGAGCAGGTTCTGGCGCCAGAACGGCTCCTCGGCGCGGTGGGCGCCGTGGAAGGAGGCGCTGTCCGCCTCCTCGTCGAAACGGTCCGGCGGGTAGGGATACTGGGAATCAGCCACGGCCCCATTAAACCTGCTCCGGGCGGCAGGTTGTCGGAGCACACGCCCCGCACGTCGGGTCAGCACGGACCCGCCTCGGCCCGGGTCGGTCCTCGCTCAGGCCACGCGATCGGCGCCGCGCGCAGGGGCGGCGCCGTGCTCGGAGGTGCGCTGCGAGCGCAGCCGGTTCACCAGTGCCGGGGCCGCCCTCAGCGCCGCCGGCTCGTCGAGCAGCGTGTTCAGCCTCACGTAGTAGCCGACCTTGGAGATCCCGATCTCCTCGCGGATCGCGCGCTCCTTGGAGCCGACGTAACGGAAGGTCCGCGATTCCAGGGCGAGGATGCGCTGATCCAGGTCCGACAGCTCCGAGGAGGCGGTCGGCGGGGCGTCCTGCGAGCCCTGACGGGCTTCGTCGGGCTCCGCAGAGGCGTCGTGGTCGGAAGGCATGGACCGACAGTACGGCTCCCGAGGCGCCGGTCATCGGCGGCGCGCCGCACCCCTGGCGAGGATGGAAGACTGGTCACATGCCGCAGCCGCTCACCGAGATCATCAGTGCCGATTGGGCCCGCGAACTGTCCCCGGTGGAGGACCGGATCCATGCCCTGGGCGAGTTCCTGCGCGCCGAGGTGGACGCCGGCCGGGGATACCTTCCCTCCGGCGACCGGGTGCTGCGCGCCTTCACCCGCCCGATGGCCGACGTGCGGGTGCTGATCGTCGGCCAGGATCCCTATCCGACGCCGGGACATCCGATCGGCCTGTCCTTCGCCGTCGAGCGCGATGTGCGTCCGCTGCCCCGGTCGCTCGCCAACATCTACGCCGAGCTCGAGGACGACCTGGGGATTCCCCGCGCCGTGCACGGGGACCTGACCGCCTGGCAGGACCAGGGGGTGCTCCTGCTGAACCGGGTGCTGACAGTGGCACCGGGCAACCCCGCCTCCCACCGTCGGCGCGGGTGGGAGGAGGTCACCGAGCTCGCGATCCGCGCCCTGGTGGCACGCGGCGGTCCGCTGGTGGCGATCCTCTGGGGCCGCGACGCCCAGTCGCTGATCCCGATGCTCGGGGGCGTGCCGCACATCGCCAGCGCCCATCCCAGCCCGCTGTCGGCCTCCCGCGGCTTCTTCGGGTCCCGGCCGTTCTCGCGGGCGAACGCGCTGCTGGAGCAGCAGGGCGCCGCACCGATCGACTGGCGCGTGGAGCAGCCGGACTGACCCCGGGTCTGTCGCATCCCGGGGTCGGCGCAGTGCGTCCCGAGACGTGGACCGGGCCGGGGCGGCCTGCGGACGGTGTCCCTACGCCCAGGTCCAGCTCTCCAGGATCTGCCGGAGCTCCGGGGAGATCTCCGTGCTGCCGTAGGTCTCCACGACGATCTGCATCACCTGGTCGCCGACATCGGCGCAGTAGGTCTCCGAGACCACGTCCTGGTCCTCATGCGTCCCGGTGGCGCGATAGGCCACGAGCTCCTGACCATCGAGCTCGACGGGATCGATCTCAGTGGCGTCGCCGGTCTCGTCCCAGCTGAAACCGAGGAACGCGGACTGCTGCTGGCACTCCGCCTGGGCGTGGAGGTCGCTCGAGAAGAGGTAGACGTCCAGAGAGTTGCCGGCGTAGGCCTCGTAGTCCTCCTCGTCGATCTCCTCGTCGCGCAGCTGGATGAGCAGCCCGGTCTCCGCCTCCTCCGAGGTGACCCCGCCCGCGACCCACCCCGCCGGGAACTCGAGGCTGAAGGTCTCCTCCTCGAGGCGCTGGGCCTGGGCCGCAGTGGTCTCCGCGCCCGATCCGTGGTCGCGTCTCTGCGTGGCGAGATAGATGACTCCGCCGGTCACGGCGAGCAGCAGCAGTACGATCACCAGCCCGGCGCAGCCGAGCATGACCCACATCCCCGTCCGCCGGCCCTGCTGCGGCCCCGCGACCTCCGGCGGCGGCATCTGCCCGCCCGTCGGCACTCCCCCGTGCCCTGTGTGGGGTGGCTGCCCCATGGTCCCTCCTGCCCCCGAGATCGACACCCGCCGACGGCACCGCCCGCGGGTTCGGGACCATGGTACGGAGCGCACTAGTGTGGTGGCACGTCGAGCGACAGCCCGCCCTACCGCCGCGGAGGAACGATGCCCCTCAATGCCGCCCAGTTCTCCCCTCAGGGACCCGGGGTCGACTACGACCCCCACTGGTACCGCAAGGCCGTGTTCTACGAGGTGCTCGTGCGCGGCTTCGCCGACGGCAACGGTGACGGCAGCGGTGACTTCACCGGCCTCATCGAGAGGCTCGACTATCTGCAGTGGCTGGGCATCGACTGCCTGTGGCTGCCGCCCTTCTTCGCCTCCCCGCTGCGCGACGGCGGCTACGACATCTCCGACTACGAGGCCGTCCTGCCCGAGTTCGGCTCGATCACCGACTTCGAACGCCTGGTCTCCGAGGCCCACCAGCGCGGGATCCGCGTGATCATCGATCTGCCGATGAACCACACCTCGGACAAGCATCCATGGTTCCTCGAGTCCCGGTCGGATCCCGAGGGGCCCTACGGCGACTTCTACGTGTGGTCCGACACCGACGAGAAGTACTCCGAGGCCCGCATCATCTTCGTGGACACCGAGGAGTCCAACTGGGCGTTCGACCCGGTGCGCCGCCAGTTCTACTGGCACCGCTTCTTCTCCCACCAGCCCGACCTGAACTTCGAGAACCCCAAGGTCCGCGAGGCCATGTTCGACGTGGTGAAGTTCTGGCTGGACAAGGGCGTGGACGGGTTCCGGGCCGACGCCGTGCCCTATCTCTACGAGGAGGAGGGCACCGACGGCGAGAACCTCCCCGCCACCCATGAGTTCCTCGCCGAGCTGCGGGCCTTCGTCGATGCCCGCTGGCCCGGCAAGGTGATCATCGCCGAGGCGAACCAGTGGCCGCGCGACGTGGTCGCCTACTTCGGGACCGAGGAGCGGCCCGAGTGCCACATGTGCTTCCACTTCCCCGTGATGCCACGACTGTTCTACGCCCTGCGCGAGGGCAACGCCCGTCAGATCGTGGAGATCATGGCCGACACCCCGGACATCCCCTCGGGTGCCCAGTGGGGCACGTTCCTGCGCAACCACGACGAGCTGACGCTGGAGATGGTCTCCGGTGAGGAGCGCTCGGCGATGCTCGGCTGGTACGCCCCCGACTCACGGATGCGCGCGAACGTCGGCATCCGCCGGCGGCTGGCTCCGCTGCTGGACAACTCCCGCTCCGAGCTGGAACTGATCCACGCGATGCTGCTGTCGCTCCCCGGTTCACCGTTCCTCTACTACGGCGATGAGATCGCCATGGGCGACAACATCTGGCTCGATGATCGCGACGCGGTGCGCACGCCGATGCAGTGGACCCCGGACCGCAACGCCGGGTTCAGCGAAATCACCGACCCCGGCAAGCTCTACCTCCCGGTGATCCAGTCGCTGGTGTACCACTACGCCACCACCAACGTGGAGGCGGAGATGGCCCACTCCGGGTCGATGCTGCACTTCGTGCGGTGGATGCTGGCGGTGCGACGTGAGCACGACGCGTTCGGCATGGGCAGCTATCGCAACATCCCCGCCGACTCGGACCGGGTGCTGGCCTTCACCCGCACCTACGACGGCGCCGAGTACGGCGAGGACGCCGAGGAGCACGCCGAGACGCTGCTGTGCGTGTTCAACCTGGCCCCGCACCCCGTGACCACCACGCTCGAGCTGGGCGGGCTGGGACGACGCACGGTGCGCGACCTGTTCGGCGGCCACGAGTTCCCGCCGATCAGCGACGACGGGAAGCTCATGGTCATGCTCGGCTCCCAGGGCTACTACTGGCTGAAGGTGCGCCCGCTCCATCCCGACGGGGAGCCGATGACGGTCACCACGGCACTGCCCGTCGTGCCCGAGGAGGAGGACGCCTCCTCGAGCATCTGATGCTCGCGGGCACGCGCTCCGTACGCGCGCGCCACAGGCCACACGGCGCACGCCGCACGCCACACGCCACACGCCCCGACCCTGTTCGCGCGCTGGCGTGCACGCCCGCAGCCCTCGGATCAGGAACTGTCGCCGACGTGCCGCTGCCCACGTCGCGACCATCGAGAACGCTCCGTTCGAGCGTCCCGGAGCCGGCGGCGGTATCGTGCGCGGTCGGTAAGGGTCCGATCCGGGCCGCGGTACGAGTGAACGGGAGGCGACGGTGACGACACCACGATCGAGGGCCGAGGAGGCCCAGGATCCGAACACGTCGCCGGAGCGGCTGCTGGAGATCACGCAGCGCCACCCCCAGCTCCACGGCCTCGTCGTGCGCAACCCGTCGTGCCCCGAGGTGGCACGTCAGTGGATCCTCGCGACCAACCCCTGGGCGAAGGACTCGTTCGACGCCGAGTCCGATACCGCTCCGACCCGTACGGTGCCCGCCGACAGCACGGAGTCCGACGACGAGGCAGCGACCCGCGAGGCGGCGACGGGGGCGAGCACCGCAGCCCTGCCCCCGCTGGCCGATGCGGCACCTACCGCAGCCACACCGGCGGCAGCCAGTCCCACCGAGGACGATCCCTACGCCACCTCGGTGTGGGGCGATTTCGCCGACGCGAGAGGACCAGAGGGAGGGGCATCGTCGCCGGCACAGCCCGGCCCGGCGGCCGGCCGCACCGGCGAGAGCCCCACCGTGCGTCTCGCCGCCGGCAGCTCCGCAGTACCGCTGGGCCAGACCAGCCCGGTGACCCCCGCCCCCGTGCCGGCGCAGCAGGCCCAACCGGGGCCACAGCCCCCGCCGCCGCAGAGCCAGCCGCAACCCCAGAACCCGTGGGGGCCTGCCGCCGCAGCTGGTGTCGCCGGCGGCGCGGCGAACGGCCCGGGGCCGCTCGAGGTCGGCACCGGCGGCGGCACCGCCCCGCCCGACGAGGATCCCCCGGATCGACGCCGCGCCTGGTTCGCCTGCGGTGGTTGCCTGGTGCTGGCTCTCATCCTGCTCGTGGTGGCAGGCCTCGTCGGCCGGGCCTGGCTGACCGAGGACTCCGGGGACTACGACCGCAGCACGGCGAGCCCGACAACCTCCGAGGAGCCCTCGGAGACGGCGGAACCCACCGAGGAGGAGACGACGGAGGAGGAACCGGTCTCCCCCGCTCCCGAGGATGCCCAGGAGCTGGAGACGATCAGCTCGCCCACCGGGAACATCTCGTGCCGGCTCGGCGAGGACAGCGTCGGCTGCTCCCTCGGCGAGGAGCACTACTCCGACGCAGGACTCGAGGACTGCGGCGACGAATCCTTCGCCATAGCGGTGGCCGCTGGTTCCCCGGTCCGCAACTGCGGGCAGACCTACGGCGGCAGCTCGCCCCAGACCCTCGAATACGGTCAGAGCGCCGTGAACGGCGATGTCGCGTGCACCAGCAGATCCGACGGGATGACGTGCTGGAACACGAAGACCGGCAAGGGATTCATGGTCAGCCGCTCGACGTACGAGAAGTTCTGAGCGGCCCGGGCAGGTCAGTGCATGCAGGTCTCAGCTGCTCAGCCCCCGGCCAGGGACGCCACCGTCAGCACGATTCCGCCGATCACCGCGAGGATCCCGATGATCTCCATCGGGATCCAGAGGACGGAATGCGGGCCGTGCCTGCCGATCACCCGGCGCCCGTCCTCGAGGACCTGGGCGATCATCTGATCGGCCTCGTCACGGCTGCGCGGGCGCAGGTGACAGGCACCTCACGGCATTCCCCCGATACCGATCGTCCCGAAAGACATCCCGGTGCGGGGCGCCGTGACGGGGTTTCGAGCTGGAGACGAGATTCGAACTCGCAACCGCCTGTTTACAAGACAGGTGCGCTACCGTTGCGCCACTCCAGCGGGTGGGGCCGGCCGACGAATCGACCGGCCCCGAAAGTGTAGAGCAGGTGGCCCGAGCGCTACCACGCGGTGAGCGCTACCACGCGCATCTGCCTGCTCGGCTGAGCTGGCCGCTCAGCCCTGGCCGGCGTCGGAGGCGCCGCCGGCGTCGGAGGCCGAGCTGCCGCCCGCGGCCAGCACCGCCTCTCGCAGGGCGCCCGGCGTGGACCAGTCCTCGAACGCTGTGCCGTCGATCGCGACGTAGGGGGTGCCGCCCCCGGCCTCCGCCCCGTAGGGATCGGCGACCTGTCGCACCCACGGCTGATAGGTGGCATCGGTGATGCAGCTCTCCACCTCCGCCGAGGCACCGGCTTCCTGCGCGTAGCCCCAGATCTGCTCGTCCGTGAGGCCGGCCGAGCCCTCGGCCGGCTGGTTGGCGAACATCAGCTGCTGGAACGGGATCACATTGTCCGGGTTGTCCTCGTAGACACACACCAGGGCGCTGGCCGCGCGGGAGGAGAAGTCACCGGTCGTCGACTGGGTGTCGAGCAGGCGGCGCGGGACCAGATGAAGCGTGGCCTCGTCGTTCTCCACCATGGTGGCGACGTCTTCGCCGTTGGTCTCCTCGAACTGCCCGCAATAGGGGCACATGAAGTCCAGGTGCAGCTCGACGATCGGCTTCCCGGAGTCCTCCGGGGCGCCGAGCTCCAGGTACGGCTGGTCGGCACTCATGCCCTCGGGGACCGCGACGGGGCCGGCCGGCTGCTGCGACTGGTAGATCAGGTAGCCGAGCCCGCCGAGGATGGCCAGTGCCACCACAGTGATCGCGGCGATGACCACCGTCCGTACCGAGCGCTGGCGGCGCAGCTCGGCCTGACGCTGTGTGCGCAGAGCCTCTCGCTGGGCCTCGCGGCGCTCCTGCGCGGACTTCGACGAACCGGACGCGGCCATGATGCTCCTTGCCCCCGGACCGGGGCTGCGGTGGAAGACAGGTCGCAGGGAGTTTAACTGCCCGAGTCTGAGCATTGCTGATCACGCCGGCGCTGCCGCCTGCCGCGGCTCCTGCCGGCGAGCGCGAGCACCTCGGCGCTGCGCTCGGCGCCGCCGGCGCGCTCGGCGTCACCGGTGGGCTCGGTCTCGCCTGCGCGACTCAGCCGCGCCAGAGGCCGATGTCGTCCAGCCGTGGCCCGGCCGGGAAGGGGAAGTAGTCCACCATTCCCTCTCGCGCGAGCAGGGTCGTGACCACTGCGGCCAGCAGGAGCAGGAGGAGGCCCACCACCACGGCGCTCCAGACGAGGTCGGGCGCGGCCGCGTCCAGCATCCGGTGCGCGCCGGTGCGGGTGGTGCGGCTGCCCAGCCCGACCCACGTGATCAGCAGCGTCACCGTGATCGCGATGGCGAATGCGACCCCGCCGGGCGGTGGCGTGCCCTGGGCGAGGGTCCATGCCGCATCCACGGCCACGCCCACCAGCACACCCAGGATCAGGGGGAACAGCGCCTGCAGCGCCATCTCCAGCAGCCCGAGAACGAACCCGAACGGTGCGGAGAGACCGGCGGCCCACCGGGGACCCGCGCCCGTGGAGCCGCGCAGACGCTTCCGCTCGACGGACCGGTGGGATCTCTCCCACGTGCGGGCGAGCGCGCCGAGCAGCAGCATCAGGGCCAGCGACACGTACGGGGCGACCGCGGCCAGGGTGATGATCAGCAGGTGCCCGATCCACACCAGCAGCGGCCTGCGGGGCGGCGGCACGGGCATGGGCGGCGCGCCGGCGCCGTACGGCGACTGACCCGGATACTGCGACTGGCCCGGGTACTGCGGCTGGCCTGCGGGCTGCGGGTGATCAGCGGGCTGCGTCGGTGCCGCGACCTGCTGCCCGGCATATGACTGGGGTGGATACGGTTGCTGGGCGTATGCCTGCGGCGGGTACGGCCGCTCGGTGTATGCCTGCCGTGTCGGAGAGGGCGGGATCGACTGCTGCGGGGCACGCTGCACGGGGCGTCCGGTGGCTCCCGCCGGCCCGGCGTGGCCCTGCCCCGGGCCGGTGGCGCTCTGCTCCGGGGCGGGCACGGCCGGGAACTGGCGGGTGGGTGGCCCTGTCACCGGCAGCGTCTCCGTGGCAGGTTCGGACGGCGACTCGACGCGGGGCAGCGCCTCCGTGGGTGCCTCGACGGGAGTGCTCACGCGCGGGAGGCTCTGCGTCGCCCGCTCACCGTCCGGCACCGCCGGCAGCACCTCCGTAGCCGGGTCACCCTGTGCGCCGCCGGCCGGCGGGGCCTGCCGGCCGGTTCCCGCAGGGCCGGTGCTCTCGCCCGCGGAGCTGCCGACCGGCGCGGTGGCGTCCGTCTGCCCGGCGGCATTCTGCCCGGCATCGGTCTGCCCGGCCGCATCGGCGCCCACGACGGGCAGGACCGCCGTACGACCGTTCGCATCGAGGGCCTCCGTCGGCCCCGGGTCGTCGTAGTAGCTCAGATCCAGCTCGGCCAGCCGCGCCAGCAGGTCGTCGGGATCCGGCCGCTGCGCGGGATCGGACTGCAGGGCCGATCGCAGCAGCTCGCCGAGCTCGCTCGGCATGCCCTCGAGGTCGATCTCGCCGCGCTCGGCGCGCAGGAACACCAGGTCCGCCCGGCCGCTGCCGTAGGGCTCGCGGCCCGTCGCGGCGAAGGCCAGCAGCGCGGCCCACGCCCACCAGTCCCCCGCCTCCCCGGCGCGGTCGGTGCGGATCACCTCGGGATCCAGATAGGCGGCCGTGCCCATCACGAGACCGGTCGAGGTCAGGCGGGACTCCTCCGCGGCGATCGCGATCCCGAAGTCGATGATCACCGGGTCCAGCCGGTCCCCGTCGGGATCGAAGACCGCCAGGTCCTCCTCGGAGGCGCCGCGCAGCAGGACGTTGCTGGGCTTGAGGTCGCGGTGGATCACGCCGGCGCGATGGATGTCGCGCAGGGTCTCGCCCATGACCAGGCCGAGCTCCCGCACTGCCTCCGGGTGCAGGCCGCCATGGGCGCGCACGGCATCCTCGAGCGTCGGCCCCGGGACGAACTCGGTGACCACGAAGGCGTCGGAGGAGTCCAGCTCCGCATCGAGGATCCGCACGATGTTCTCGTTGCGCACCAGTTTCTGGGCGGCGACCTCGCGCGCGAGGCGCTCACGGGCGCGAGGGTCATCGGAGATCTCGTGACGCAGCAGCTTCAGGGCGACGTCCCGTCCGTCCGCGTCGTGGGCCCGGTAGACGATGCCCATGCCGCCCGCGCCGATCCGGCCCAGGACCTCGTAGCCGGATTCCTCGGCCAGCGCCATCAGCCGCGGGTCACGGCGGGCGCTGCGAGAGGAATCGGTCTGAGCCATGAGCGCCATGCTACGAGGCGCCGCCTGACCTCCGGGTCATCCTCACCGGACCCGCACAGAGCCCGCACAGCGGCGCCGAAGCACCGCACGGGGAAGTCCGGGAATCCATTCCCGCCCGCCGTCCCGCGTGAGAAGATCCCCCTGCGGCGCGGTGGGCGCCGCCCTGCGACCCCGGGCAACCGCCCGGCTGCCGAGAGGAAGGGCCTCCATGCGCTCCAACTTGTTCGACGCCTCCAACCAGGAACGACAGACCAACGACCGGTGGGCGCTGCAGTCCTCCAAGCTGCTGCGCTGCGCGCTGAACCCGCAGGCGCCCGAGATCATCTCGGCCGCCGGCGCGATGGTCGCCTACCAGGGCCAGATGGACTTCTCCTACCAGGGCTCCGGTGGCGGCATGAAGCTGCTGAAGAAGATGGCCACCGGCGAGGGCGCGAACATGATGCGCACCACCGGCCACGGCGAGATCTTCTACGCCCGCCAGGCCAACGAGATCTTCCTGATCCAGCTCGAGGGCGAGGCGCTGACGCTGAACACGAAGAACATGCTGGCCTTCGACGGCTCCATCCAGTGGGACATCAAGTCCCTCGGCGGTGCGGGCTTCATGGCCGGCGGCCTGTTCAACCTGTTCCTGCAGGGCCAGGGCATGGTCGCTGTCACCTCGGATGGCCCGCCCATGCTGCTGGACTGCTCCCAGCAGCCCACGTTCGTCGATCCGCAGGCGGCAGTGTGCTGGTCCGCGAACCTCCAGCCGCAGATCAAGAACGACTTCAAGATGGGATCGCTGATCGGCCGCGGCTCCGGCGAGTCCTTCCAGCTCGGCTTCCACGGCCCGGGCTTCGTGGTGGTCCAGCCCTCCGAGGGCATGCCGGTGGTCAGCTCCTCCTCGTCCTGATCATCTGCTCGTCCTGATCACCGCGGTCGAACCGTCCACCGCACAGCTCGCCGCGCCTACGATGGCCCGGTGAGCATCGCACCCCCGCAGGCGCTGGTCGACGAGCTGGCCGCCCTGGGCCCCGTCGGTCGTCGACGGGCCGCGACGTCGGCGGCGTCGATGATCGCCGCCGACGTCTCCGTCTCCGCACCCGTCGTCGACCCCGTGCCGGTGGTCCTGGACGCCGAGGCGTGGGAGGAGATCTCGACCGGGCTGATCCAGCGGGCACGTCTGCTGGACGCCCTCTACGCCGACCTGTACGGGCCGCGCACCGTGCTGGGCACGGACGTCGCCCCGGTCGGCGATCTGCTGCGGGACCCGGCCTATCTGCGGGCGGCCGTCGGCATTCCCTCCCGCGGCGCGCATCACCTGTTCGCCATGACCTCCACGCTGACCCGCGGCGCCGACGGGACCTGGGTGGTGCTGGAGGATTCGGTCGACGTGCCGGGCGGCGCCGGGACCGCGCTCGAGATGCGGCGGGTGCTCTCCCGCTGCGCGCCGACGCTGTACCGCACCACCCCGCTGCGCCGTCTGCACCCGTTCTTCGACGCCGTGCGCACCGGCCTGCACCACCGCACCCGCACCGACGGCAGAGCGGGGCGTACGGTGGTTCTGACCGATGACGCCGACGATCCCCTGCGCGCCTTCGACCACAGCTGGCTGGCCAACCTGCTGGGCGCCCCGGTGGTCTCGGCCGGGGACCTGCGCACGGGCTCCGGCACCCTCGCACTGCGACTGCCGGGGCTGGAATCCGATCCCGGTGACGCGGTCGACGCGATCATCCGTCTGCTGCCCTCCCCGCTGCTGGATCCCCTGGACCTGGGGCCGACGCCGCTGGGCGGCGTGACCGGTCTGGTCGAAGCGGCCCGCTGCGGTGACGTCGAGGTGTTCAACCCCTTCGGTGCGGGTCTGCTCGAGAACCCGGCGCTGCGCGCCGCACTGCCGGACCTGTGCCGTCAGATCCTCCACGAGGATCTCCAGCTGCGCCCGGCAGGCCCGACCGCGGGCGGGGATCCCGCGCCGGGAACGGCAGCGACGCCGGATGCCGCGGCACCGCCGGCCTCCGCGGCGGCGGAGCGGGCCGGCTGGCTCTCCCTGGACCCCGACGGCGGTGACGAGCTCGTCGAGCGGCCGGTACGCATCCGTCTGCTGGTGATCGCCTCCGAGGACGGGTTCGACGTGCTGCCCGGCGGCGTGGCGCATACCGACGACGAAGGGCCCGAGGCCCTCAAGGATGTCTGGGTCGCGGTCCCGGAGACCTCGGCCCTGCCGGGAGGACCCGGTGAGGACCCGCCGGGGTCCGAGCTGCCGGAGGCCACCGCCGCGAGCGCTCCGCGCGGCGTGCTGAGCGCCTACCCGGCCATGACCCGTTCGATCGGCTCGGACCTGTTCTGGTTCGGCCGCTACCTGGAACGGGTCGACTCCACCGCCCGGCTGCTGCGCACCGTGCTGGACACCTCCAACGATCTCGGCTCGGAGCGGGGCCGTACCGCGCGCGTCGCGCAGTCCGTGCTGCTGAGAGCAGTCACCGACGTGACCACCACCTATCCCGGGTTCCTCGCCCTGGATCCGCACGATCCCGAGGCGGTGCGCACCGAGATCACCAGCCTGCTCACGGATCTCGGCCGCCCGGGCTCACTCGCCCAGTCCTACGCCGCGCTCGCTCACACCACCCGCACCCTGCGCGATCTCATCTCCGACGACGTCTGGCCCGTCATCGCCCGGATGCGGGAGCGGCTGCGCACCCTCGCCGGCCCCGAGACCCCGCCGCTCGAGGAAGGGCTGACGGATATCGTCGACGGCTGCCTGACCCTCTCCGGCGCGGTCGCGGACTCGATGCCCCGCAACTTCGGCTGGGACCTCACCGAGGCCGGCCGCAAGATCGAGCGGACCATGGGCCTGCTCGCGCTCCTGCGCGCCACCCTCGGCCGACGCCGCACTCGCGCCGCCGAGGTCCGCATCGCCGGAGCCGTCGCCGCGATCACCGAGTCCGGGGCCTCCTACCGGCGCTCCTACCATGCGGCCGTCCAGTCCGAGCTGCTGGTCGAGCTGCTGCTCAGCGACGTCACCCTGCCGCGGTCGATCGCCTTCCAGCTCGACCGGCTCCACGCCACCCTCGACCGTCTGCCCGAGGTCACCCCCTCCCCCGAGCTCCGCGCGCCGCTGACCGCGCTGCGCTCCCGCATCGCCTCCTGGGCCCCGCGCGAGCTGCTGCGACCGGCCGAGGACGCCGACGGCGCCGACACCTCCGACGGCGCCCCGACAGCCCTGCTCGAGGAGACCGACGCCGCGATCGCCTCGCTGCGCGAGCTGGCCACCGCCATCGAGAACCGCTTCTTCCGTCCCTCGGAGTCCACGTCCCTGTGGGGAGTCGATGATGTCTGAGCAGACCGACCGGCCCGAACCGTCCGAGGACGGGCGCGGTCCTCTGGGACCGGGAGCCGCGCCGGCGTCCGCGTCACCAGCGGCGTCACCGGCGGCGTCATCGGCGGCGCCACCGCCTGCCCCGGAGATCCCGCTGCGCACCGAGACCGAGGAGCCGGCCGAGGCGGCCCACTACCGCGTCCACCACCTCACCTCCTACCGGTACGCCAAGCCCGTCTCGCGCAACTACGGCCGCGCCCACGTCGAGCCCCGGGCCACGCCCCATCAGCGGGTGCTGTCTCACGAGGTCGTCGTGGACCCGGCGCCGGCCCGGCTGACCGCGCACACCGACTTCTACGGCAACTCCTCGACGTATCTCCTGGTCGATGAGCGGCACGAACGACTCGACGTGCATTCGCACGCCCGGGTCACCGTCGCCGAGCGCCGCTATCCCCTCGAGCCGATGTCCCGCCCCTGGGAGCTGTGCACACCGGAGAACTGGGGTCCCCTGCTGCCGGCCTCCAGCATCGACTTCGTCCACTCCTCCCCTCGCATCCCGGGCGGCACCGCGGCGCGCGAGATCTCCGAGCGGGTGTTCACCCCCGAGCGCCCCATCGGGGAATGCCTGGCCGAGCTCACCGCGCTGATCCACACCGAGTTCACCTACGACTCCCGTGCCACCACCGTCACCTCCACCCTCGAGGACGTCCTGGCCGCCCGGCACGGCGTCTGCCAGGACTTCTCCCACGTCGGGGTGGCCGCGGTGCGTGCCGCCGGACTCGCCGCCCGATACGTCTCGGGATACCTCCGCACCGCCCCGTCGGCCGAAGGTGCGCTGGTCACCCAGCCGGCCGGGGAGATGATCGGCTCGGCGGCCTCCCATGCCTGGCTCAGCGTGCTGGTCCCCGGCACCGGCTGGGTCGACATCGACCCCACCAACCGCACCTTCGTCGATCAGCGCTTCGTGACCACCGCCTGGGGCCGCGACTACGGCGACGTGCCGCCGCTGAAGGGCATCGTCGTCGGCCCGCCCGGAGCGACCAGCACGCTCGAGGTCGCCGTCGGCGTCGTGCCCGTGACCCCGGAGGCCTCGAGCGCCGAGTGAGGGCCACGAGCCCGCGGCCGGGGCTGCCGGGCACGCGATGAGGGAGAGGGCGACGAGCCCATAGCGGGGCTGCCAGGTCGGGATGCGGGACGCGAGGTCGACGACAGGCCTGCGAGCGCACGGCGAACTCTCCAGCCGACCGGGCGGTGGAAACGTAGCCCGCCGGGCCGGCGGCGACATAGCCTGACGCTGCGTCGGCGCCGTGGCCTGTCGGGCAGAGGCAGGCCATCGCACCGCGCCCCCACCGCCCGTGACCGAGCTCGTGCCGCGCCCGCGAAGGACTCCCGATGGCCTCCACCTCCTCCCCCGAGCCGGCGGACGCCGCCGCGAAACCGCCCTCGCCCGTCATCCCCAAGCCCGACGCGCTGGCGGACGTGCTCGAGGACAGCCTCGTCGCCAAAGCCACCGCGCCGCTGGGCCGGATGTTCCTGCTGACCCTGAGCGGCGGCGCCTACATCGCCCTGGGCTTCGTGTTCATGGTGACCACCCAGCAGGGCATGGACGCCTGGCCCGTCGGGGCGGCGAAGCTCATCGGCGGCATCGCGTTCTCCGTCGGCCTGGGCCTCGTCGTCATCAGCGGCTCGGACCTGTTCACCGGGACCACCATGACGTTCATGCCGTGGCTGTCCAAGCGGATCCCGACCGGCCGCATGCTGGGGCACTGGGGCATGTCGGCCGGAGGCAACTTCATCGGGTCGCTCGCCGTGGCCCTGCTGCTGCTGTTCGCCGGCACCCACACCGGCAACGACTCCGCGTGGGGCCTGGTCGTCCTGGACACGGCGCAGGCCAAGGTCTCCTACGACTGGCATCAGGCGTTCTTCCTGGCGATCCTCGCCAACTTCGCCGTGTGCCTGGCGGTGTGGGTCGCCACCGCCGGCAAGACCGTCACGGACAAGATCCTCGCGGTCATCGGCCCCATCGCCCTGTTCGTCGCCACCGGCTTCGAGCACTCCGTGGCCAACATGTTCATCCTGCCCATGGGGCTGCTGATCAAGGCGGCCGCCGGGGACTCCTTCTGGGCCGGGCAGGCATTGCAGGACGCAGGCGTCGACGTCGGCACCTACGCATCCCTGACGGTCGGCTCCGCCCTGTGGAACAACCTCATCCCGGTGATCCTGGGCAACATCGTCGGCGGCGCGGTGCTCGTGGCGGCCTACTTCTGGGCCTCCTACCGACGCGGCGACGACGATCTGGTGACCGAGGACCAGCGTCGCGCGCACGAGAGGCGCGAGGACGGACGCGGCTGATCCCTGAGGGGCCGAGCCATGTGGCGCGGTGTCGCGCGAGGCTGAGCCCTGAGGGGCGGGAGCCCGTGGCGCGGCATCGGGCGAGGCGGGTCGAGCCCGGCGATGCTGAGCGCGCCTGTCACGCGGCGTCATCCGCCGACTTCGGCCTTCACGGCGCCGAGAACCGCTGCGTCGGCCGGCGTCCTGGACGGCGCGGCGGCGAAGGTCCAGGTCACGCCCGCTGACCGCATCGGCCGGCATGGGCTCGGATCGCGCCCCCGTGACTCGGGCCGGGCCACGAGGCGTCTGCCAGCTCACACCGGCCGGGAACGCCACGATTTTCGCGTATACAGTGGTGCGGAAATCTTCGCGCGCTCGACGACGCACCCGACCCGGCGCTCCTGCGCCACGAGACCGAGGTGAGATGTCCTTCTCCCAGCAGCCCTTCCGTCTGGCAGTCATCGGCTCCGGCCCGGCCGGCGTCTACGCCGCCGAGACCCTGCTGCGCTCAGAGCCGGTCAAGAGCGGTGAACTCGAGGTCAGCATCGACCTCTTCGACCGCCTCCCCGCGCCCTTCGGCCTGATCCGCTACGGAGTCGCCCCCGACCACCCGCGCATCAAGGGCATCATCACCGCCCTGCACCGCATCCTGGGACGCGGCGACATCCGCTTCCTCGGGGACGTCGAGTTCGGCACGGACCTCACGGCCGACGACCTGCGCGCCCACTACGACGCGGTCATCTTCGCCACCGGCGCCCTCAAGGACGCCGACCTCGACATCCCCGGCATCGAGCTGGAGGGCTCCTACGGCGCCGCCGACTTCGTCGCCTGGTACGACGGCAACCCGGACTACCCGCGCACCTGGCCGCTCGAGGCGGAGCAGGTCGCGGTGATCGGCAACGGCAACGTCGCCCTCGACGTCTCCCGCGTGCTCTCCAAGAGCGCCGACGAGCTGCTGCGCACCGAGATCCCCGCCAACGTCTACGAGGGCCTGCGCGCCGCCCCGACCACCGACGTGCACATCTTCGGCCGTCGCGGCCCCGCGCAGACCAAGTTCTCGCCGCTGGAGGCCCGCGAGCTCGCCCACCCCAAGGGCCTGCAGGTCGTCATGGACCCCCGCGACCTCGAGCAGATCACCGAGGCCGAGTGGGAGGCGATCAAGGCGGACAAGCGCACCGACCAGGTCGTCTCGACCTTCGCCGGGTGGCTCGAGGAGCAGCAGCGCCGCGAGGCCGCCGGCGAGGAGCCCACCGACATGCACGGCGGCCCCGTCCAGCGCCGGCTGCACATGCACTTCTGGCACCGCCCCGTCGAGGTGCTCGGCGAGGACGGCACGGTCACCGGGATGCGCTTCGAGCGCACCCGCCTGGACGCCGACGGTCGCGTCGAGGGCACCGGCGAGTACATCGACTACGAGCTGGGCGCCGTCTACCGCGCCGTGGGGTACTTCGGCTCCGAGCTGCCGGGCGTCCCCTACGACCCCCAGCGCGGCGTGATCCACAACGTCGCCGGTCGCGTCACCGAGGCCGACGGCACCGTGGTGCCCGGCGTCTACGCCAACGGCTGGATCAAGCGCGGCCCGGTGGGCCTGATCGGCGCCACGAAATCCGACGCGATCGAGACCATCAACTCGCTGCACGAGGACATCGCCGCCGGCACTCTCGCCGCCGCGCCCGAGCGGGAGGAGGACGCGATCCTGCGCCTGCTCGAGGACCGGGGCGTGCAGTACACGACCTGGGAGGGCTGGACCAGCCTCGACGAGCACGAGAGAAGCCTCGGCGCCGCCGCGGTCGATGCCGACGGCGAGCCCCGTGCCCGCATCAAGGTCGTCGAGCGCGAGGAGATGGTCCGCGTCTCCCGCGAAGGCATGCAGGAGCCCTCCCGCGCCTGACGAAGTGCCGGATCCGGCGCACCGCGCCCGGGACGCTCGCGCCAGGCACCACGTGCCCGGGTTGCCCGCGGCAGGCCGCAACTTCCAGCCTGCCTGGGCTGGCCGCGGCCACCTACCAGCCCGTCCGAGCCCGCTCGCGCCGCCGACTGTCCACGCGCGGTACGCCTGGCGCATCTGCCGTGACATGTGCACGGCAGATGCGATGAGCGTCCCGTTGACGGACACGGTCCGGCCAGAAGCACGGTCCGCTGTGGACGCAGGCACGGTCCGCCGTGCCGCTGGGCCGGCCGGCGCGGTCAGCGGCGGATCGAGGCGAGGTGGTCGGCGATGCGGTCGACGGCGTCGGCCAGCAGCTCCGCGTGGGGCAGCGTGACCAGCCGGAAGTGGTCCGAGGTGTCGAGGTTGAAGCCGGTGCCGTGCGTGACCAGCAGCTTCTGTGAACGCAGCAAGTCGTAGGCGAACTGCTCGTCGTCCTCGATCGCGTACATCTCGCGGTCGATCTTGGGGAACATGTACAGCGCGCCCTGGGCCTTGACGACGCTGACCCCGTCGATCTGGCTCAGGCCCTCGTAGGCCACGTCCCGCTGCTCCCGCAGCCGGCCGCCGGGCAACAGCAGGTCATTGATCGACTGGTAGCCGCCCAGCGCCGTGGCCACCACGTGCTGGGCGGGCACGTTGGGGCACAGCCTCATGTTGGCCAGCACGTCCAGGCCCTCGATGAAACTGGTGGCGTCGTCCTTGGGTCCGTACAGCGTCATCCAGCCGGCGCGGAATCCCGCCACCCGATACGCCTTCGAGAGTCCGTTGAAGGTGATCGTGAACAGATCGGGGGCGAGCGAGGCGACCGGGGTGTGGACCACGTCGTCGTAGAGGATCTTGTCGTAGATCTCGTCGGCCAGGATCATCAGGCCGTGCTTGCGCGCGACCTCGACGATGTCGCGCAGCACGTGCTCGGGGTAGACGGCCCCGGTGGGGTTGTTGGGGTTGATCACCACGATCGCCTTGGTGCGCGGAGTGACCTTGTCGGCGAGATCGGTGACATCGGGCCACCAGCTGGACTCCTCGTCGCAGCGGTAGTGCACGGGCCGGCCCCCGGCGAGCGACACCGCGGCGGTCCACAGCGGATAGTCCGGCTGCGGGATGAGGATCTCGTCCCCGTCGTCGACCAGGGCCTGGCACACCATCTGGATCAGCTCGGAGACCCCGTTGCCGAGGTAGACGTCGTTCAGCTCGATGCCCGGCATGCTGCGCGTCTGGTAGTACTGCGCGACCGCCCGGCGCGCCGCCGGGATGCCTCGGGAGTCCGAGTAGCCCTGTGCGGTGGGCAGGTTCCGGATCATGTCGACGAGGATCTCGTCGGGCGCCTCGAAACCGAACGGCGCCGGATTGCCGATGTTGAGCTTGAGGATCTTGTGACCCTCGGTCTCCATCCGGGCGGCCTCGGCGGGCACCGGTCCCCTGATCTCGTAGCACACGTCGCGCAGCTTCGAGGACTGGGTGAAGATCATCTGGGACTCCTGGGGCCGGATCGGGTGAGCGCCAGCGTAGCGCCGCACGCCCCCTCGGCGAGGACATGACCGCATCGCGTGCCGCCGGGCTCTTGACGTCCGTCGGCCGGTTTAGTTTCATAGTTTCAATTAACGGTCCGTCCCTGTCGCCGTCGACATCCACCCCGCCGGACCGTGCCGCCGCCCCACCTGGAGGCCGATGATGTCCCCACGCCGGACGCCCGTGGACACCGCCGTGACCGCTCCCCGAGCGGGCGCCACCCACCGAGTCCATCTCACCGCGGCCGGGGTCTCGCTGGTCCTCGACGTCACCGACGGCCGGATCCCGGCGATCGTCCACTGGGGCGCGGCTCTCGGCGTCAGTGGCGGCGACGGGCCGACGGGAACTGCGGACGAACCGGGAACTGCGGACGAACCGGGCACTGCGGGCGAACCGGAACCTTCGAGCCGGTCGGCAGCTCTGGGCGCGGCCGCACTCGACGCGCTGTGCGAGGCTGCCGTCGACGTCGTCCCCAACAACGCCGTGGACGTCCCGGTGCGCCTCGGGATCATCCCTCAGCAGTGCGACGGCTGGATCGGGCGCCCCGGCCTGACCGGCTCACGGGCCGACGGCTCCGGATGGGCGCCGCGCCTGGTCACGCGGTCGCTGCACCTCGAGGGCCGGCCGCTCACCGAGCCGCACGTGGAGACAGGTCCTGCCCGGCTCCGTGTCGATCTGGCCGACGAGGACCTCGGCCTGGCCGTCGCCCTGGACATCGAGCTGCTCGAGTCCGGATTGCTTCGATTGCGCGCCGCCCTGACCAACACCCTCGAAACGCCGTACGACCTCGACGAGCTCACCCTCGCCCTGCCGGTCCCGGGCGACGCCGACGAGCTGCTGGACTTCGCGGGCCGCTGGGGCAAGGAGCGCACCCCGCAGCGCAGTCGCTTCACCGTCGGCACCCACCTGCGTGAGAACCGGCGCGGCCGCACCGGCGCAGACGCCGCCCACGTCCTGCACGCCGCCCGGCCCGGCCTGGGGTTCCGCACCGGCGAAGCCTGGGCCGTCCACACCGCCCACTCCGGCAACCATCGCCACCTGGCCGAACAGATCAACACCGGCACCCGTCTCCTCGGCGGCGGCGAGCTGCTGCTGCCCGGCGAGGTACGGCTGGGAGCCGGCGAACAGTACGTCGGCCCGTGGCTGTATGCCTCCTACGGCGCCGGGCTCGACGACGTGGCCCACCGCTTCCACCGCCACCTGCGCTCCCGCCCGCACCATGTCGATGCCCGGCGGCCGGTCACCCTGAACGTCTGGGAGGCCGTCTACTTCGACCACGACCTGGCCCGGCTCACGGATCTGGCCGACCGGGCCGCCGCGCTGGGCGTCGAGCGCTACGTCCTGGACGACGGCTGGTTCGGGTCCCGGCGCGACGACACCTCGGGGCTGGGCGACTGGATCGTCTCGGCCGACGTCTGGCCCGACGGGCTGGGCCCGCTGATCGACCACGTGCGCGGCCTGGGCATGGAATTCGGACTGTGGTTCGAACCCGAGATGGTCAACGAGGACTCCGACGTCGCCCGCGCCCACCCGGAGTGGATCATGGCCCCCGCTCCGGACCGGATCCCGCTGGAATCACGCCACCAGCAGGTGCTGAACCTGTCGATCCCCGCCGCCTACGCCCACGTGCGCGACCAGATGTCGGCGCTGCTGGAGACCTACGACATCGACTACCTCAAGTGGGACCACAACCGCGACCTGCTGGAGGCGGCCACCCGCGCCACCGGCCGCGCCGCCGTCCACGAGCAGACCCTCGCGACGTACCGGCTGATGGACGAGCTGAAGGCGGCTCATCCGGGCCTGGAGATCGAATCGTGCTCGTCCGGCGGCGCCCGCGTGGACCTCGAGATCCTCGAACGCACCGACCGGGTCTGGGTCTCGGACTGCATCGACCCGCTCGAGCGCCAGCAGATGAACCGCTGGACCTCCCAGCTGATCCCGCTGGAGCTGATGGGCAGCCACATCGCCTCCGGCCGGTCGCACAGCACCGGCCGCCTGCACACCCTCGGCTTCCGCGCCGCCACCGCCGTGTTCGGCCACCTCGGCATCGAATGGGACCTGGCGGCCGCCACCGAGGAGGAGCTGGAGGAGCTGCGTGAGTGGATCGCCTTCTACACCTCTCGCCGCGAGCTGCTGCTGACCGGTGACCTGGTGCGGGCCGATCGTGGCGAGAGCGCCCTGTGGGTCCACGGGGTCGTCGCGGCCGACCGCGGCAGCGCCGTGTTCTCGCTCGCCGCCGTCGGCCGGTCCGCCGAGTCCCAGCACGAGCGGCTCCGGTTCCCCGGCCTGGATCCGGCGGCCACCTATCGTCTGCGCCCCGTCCGGATCGGCCCGCGGCCGTCGGGGCTGACCATGCCGCCGTGGATGACCCGAGCCGCCGACGAGGACGGCCTGCTCGTCCCCGGCGCCGCTCTGACCCACTCGGGTCTCGCCGCTCCCCTGCTCGATCCCGAGCAGGCCGTGCTGATCGACATCTCCCGCGCCCCGATGCACTGACCACCTGCCCGGGCCAGGTGGTCCGGGCGACCCGATCGAAAGAAGGTAGCCATGTCCACCGCGACGACGTCGACGCGGTCGGCCCCCACCCGCCGCCGGCATCCGGACGATACGAAGCTGGCGCTGCTGTTCATCGCGCCGGCCTCCGTCGGCCTGCTGGTGTTCCTGGTGTGGCCGCTGCTGACCGGGATCTACTACTCCTTCACGGAGTACACCACGCTGACCCCGCCCACGTGGGTGGGGCTGGAGAACTACCGGGCCATGCTCAGCGACCCGGTGTTCTGGAACTCGTTGAAGGTCACGGTGCTGTACGTGGTCATCAACATCGGCGTCCAGACCGTGGTGGCGCTGGTGATCGCCGTGCTCATGCAGCGCCTGACCCAGTCCACGATCCTGCGCTCGCTGGTGCTGGCCCCGTACCTGGTCTCGAACGTCGTCGCGGCGATCGTCTTCCTATGGATCCTCGACACCCAGCTGGGCATCTTCAACATCTTCCTGCAGTGGATCGGCTTCGATCCGGTCGCGTTCTGGTCCAGCGAGACCTGGGTGATCCCCACCGTGGCGCTGGTCAACGTGTGGCGCCACATGGGGTACACCGCGCTGCTGCTGTTCGCCGGACTGCAGT
This sequence comes from Brachybacterium sp. SYSU DS0246, assembly GCF_059391765.1. Lineage (NCBI taxonomy): Bacteria > Bacillati > Actinomycetota > Actinomycetes > Micrococcales > Dermabacteraceae > Brachybacterium > Brachybacterium sp. SYSU DS0246. The sequence continues at coordinate 72,729 of NZ_JBZXYT010000008.1, forward strand.
CGATCCCCGGACACCTCTACGAGTCCGCCCGCACCGAGGGGGCCGGTGAGATCAGCCTGTTCCGCCGGATCACGCTGCCCCTGCTGCGACCGATCCTCGCGCTCGTGCTGATCATGTCGATCATCGGGTCCTTCCAGGTCTTCGACACCGTCTCGGTGACCACCCAGGGCGGCCCCGCCGACGCCTCGAAGGTGCTGCAGATGTACATCTACGAGAACGCCTTCGGCCAGTACCAGTTCGGGTACGCCGCGGCGCTGTCCATGGCGCTGCTGGTGATCCTCATGGTGATCACCTTCGCCCAATACCGCATGACCCGTGCCGGCCAGTCGGACCTGGACTGAGGAAGGACATCATGACCACCGCACCGCATCCGGTCACCGACGACGTCCGCGAGGGCTCCCCCACCGGGCCGCGCGCCGCCGACTCCGCCATCACGAGGCCCCGCCGCGGCATCCCCTGGGGCAAGATCCTCGCCTGGGCCGTGATGGTGATCTTCCTGCTGATCACCCTGTTCCCCTTCTACTGGATGCTGCGCACAGCGCTCTCCAGCAACAATGCCCTGGGCACCGATCCGGCCAGCCTGCTTCCCGTGGGCCTGAACACCGGCGGCTTCGAGCGAGTCTTCGGCATGCAGGACGTGGAGACGGCGATCTCCGAGGGAGGCTCGGGCGCCTCGATCAACTTCTGGCGCTACCTGCTGAACTCGGTGATCGTCGCGACCACCATCACCGTGGTCCAGACGTTCTCGTGCGCGATGGCCGCCTACGCCTTCTCGCGTCTGCACTGGCGCGGGCGCGACACCGTGTTCATGATCTTCCTGGGCTCGCTGATGATCCCGCAGATCTTCACGCTGCTGCCCAACTTCATCCTCATCAAGAACCTGGGCCTGGTGGACACGCTGCTGGGGATCATGCTGCCGACCCTGTTCATCTCCAGCTTCGCGATCTTCTTCCTGCGCCAGTTCTTCAACAACATCTCCCGCGAGGTCGAGGAAGCCGCTCTGATCGACGGCGCCAGCAAGGTCAGGGTGTTCTTCACGCTCATCCTGCCGATGTCCAGCGCCCCGCTGGCCACGCTGGCCCTGCTGACGTACATGACGGCGTGGAACGAGTACTTCTGGGCGCTGATGGTCTCCTACACCGACCAGTCCCGAGTGCTCACCGTCGCCCTCGGCGTCTTCCGGGCGCAGGCCCCCGGGACCGGCCCCGACTGGTCCGGACTGATGGCGGCGACCCTGGTGGCGGCCGCGCCCATGCTGATCCTGTTCGCGCTGTTCGCGAAGAAGATCGTCAATTCCATCGGCTTCAGCGGCATCAAGTGAGGTACCCCGGCATGAGTATCAGGAACCACCGCGACCCCGTCTCCCGCACCCCGTCCGCGGCCCGCGGCGGCGGTGCCGTCAGCCGCCGCCGTCTGCTGCAGGGATCAGCCGCCCTCGCCGCAGGCGCCGCCGGCACCGGCACGCTGACCGCGTGCGGAGGTGTCGCTGCCCCCGCCGGCGCCACCGAGATCGACTACTGGCTGTGGGATGCCAACCAACTGCCCGCCTACTCCGCGGCGATCGACGCCTTCATGGCGGAGAACCCCGACGTCTTCGTGCGGGTGACCCAGCTGGGCTGGGAGGACTACTGGACGAAGCTGACGGCCAGCTTCGTGGCCGAAGCGGGCCCCGACGCCTTCGCGGATCACCTGGCTCGGTATCCCGAGTTCCTCGAGCTCGGTGTGATCTCGCCTCTGGGCGGGATCGGGCCCCTCGACGACCTGCCGGCCGACCGGTTCCAGGAGGGCCTGCAGGAGCTGTGGACCGGCCCGGACGGTGCGCGCTACGGGATCCCCAAGGATTACGACACGATCGCCGTGATGTACGACCGCGCCATGATCGAGGAGGAGGGGCTCAGCCCCGAGGACCTGGAGGACCTGGACTGGAACCCCGAGGACGGCGGCAGCTTCGAACAGATGCTGGCGCGGTTGAGCGTGGACGCCAACGGCGTGCGCGGGGACCAGGACGGCTTCGATCCGGCGAACGTGGCCCGGTACGGCCTGGCCGTGGCGCCGGGAACCGACTACGTCGGCCAGACCACGTGGGGGCATTTCGCGCTCATGACCGGATGGACGTTCACCGATGAGGAGACCTGGGGAACCCGATTCAACTACGACGACGAGCGCTTCGTGGCCGCGATCGACTGGTACTTCGGGCTGGTCGACAAGGGCTTCATGGCTCCGTTCGGGACGTTCGGGGATTCCAGCCCTCCCCAGACCCAGTTGCAGTCCGGCTCCTCCGCCCTGGCCACGGACGGCTCCTGGATGATCACCACCTACAACAACGTCGAGGGCATCGACCTCGGCATCGCCCCGCTGCCGGCCGGGCCGCTCGGGCACCCGGTCTCGATGTTCAACGGGCTCGGGGACTCGATCTCCGCGCAGTCGGAGAACAAGGAGGAGGCGGCGCGCCTGATCGCCTACCTCGCGTCCGATGAGGCCCAGCGGATCATCGGCGAGCGCGCCCCGTTCTTCCCCTCCACCGATGTGGGCACGCAGACCGCGATCGACAGCTACGCCGCCGACGGGCTGGACGTCACTCCGTTCACCGACCGCGTGAAGAACGGCGAGACGGGCCTGTACCCGCTGGTGGAGAATTCCGCCTCGATCATGTCGATCATGCAGCCGGCGTTCGACCAGTGCTGGATGCGGCGGATCGACGGGGCGGATTTCGCCGCGTACAACGAGAGGGTCAACGCTCTGTTCGAGTGACTCCCGGCCCCGGCCCCGGCCCCGGCCGCCGCCGCCCGCGGATCAGGCGTCGGGGCCGACGAACTCCTGGATGGCGATCACGGCTGCGCCCCGTGCCCACTCGTCGAAGTCGCCCGACAGGTCACGCACCACGATGTCGCGCTGGGCCGGGGCGAGGTCGGTGCGCAGCACGTCCTCGAAGAGCGGATCGGCGGCTCGGACCAGGTCGAGGGTCTCCCCGCCGAGGACGATGGCTTCGGGATCCACCAGGGCGGTGATGGTGGCCGCGGTGGAGGCGAGCGCGCGGGCCAGGCCCCGGACGAGATCGAGGGCGTCCCGGTCACCGTCGGCCACGCGCCGGCGCAGATCGTCCACGCCTTGCTCGGCGGTGAGGATCCCCGCCTCGCGAGCGCGCGCGAGCACCTGGTCGGTGCGGGCCGCCCGGCCGACCGTCAGCAGCGCGCCGTCCCGGTCGAGGCCGACGGGGAGCCGCTCGGTCAGTCCCGCCAGGCGGGTGTGCCCCTCGACCACCCGGCCGTCCAGGACGGTGCCGATCGCCACCCCGGCACCGATCGTGAGCACGGCGAAGGAACGATACGCGCGGCCGATGCCGAACCAGTGCAGCCCGTGGACCATCGCCAGCAGGTCGTTCTCGACGACCACCGGGAGGTCCAGGCGCGCTTCGAGCGCCGCGGCGAGTTCCACCGGTTCGCTCCAGTCCAGCAGGGTGGAGGAGAGGACGGTGCGGCGATCGGCGACGCGGCCGCCGAGACTGACCCCGACCACGGTCAGGCGGGGATGCGCTTCGGCGAGAGCGGCGACGGGCGTCGCGATCGAGGTCAGCACGGTCTCGGGCGAGGTATCGGCCAACGGCAGCACCAGGGTCTCGAGAGCGTTGCCGCGCACCGTGGTGACCATGGCGTGGATCTCGTCGGCGGTGACCTTGACCCCGATGAAGCGAGGGCCGAGGTTCTCCTCGATGTCGAGGGGCTGGTGCGGGCGCCCTTTGGGGCGCACGACGCTCTCCAGCGAACGCAGACGGTGGGCGTCCAGCAGTTCGCGTGTCGCCCGGGTGACCGTGGGGGCCGACAGCCCGAGCCGGGAGGTCAGCTCGCTGCGAGAGCGGGGCCCGAACCGCAGCAGATCGCGGTAGACCGCGCGGACGCTGTCACTGCCGAGATCATCGACCGCGAGCGATCCCACCTCTCGGTCCGCGCCTCGCTCCGTCATTCTGCGACCTTATCGCCCGATCGGCACGCAGCGGCGAGAACGTCCTGATCGAGCGCGATCGGCCGGCCCACCAGGACATCGAGAGGCTTCGGTCCATGGTCCGGGGCGAGGCATTGACCGACGCCGTGCAGAGCGCCGGCTGCGCCGTGCGCTCACTCTGACTCGGCGTGCTCACGCTGAGGCGGCGCCCTTGGTTCCGTGCGCGCCGACGGGCAGAGACGTGCGTCCTGGGCCCGGTCTCTGACATGCTTCCGGTGTCAACGACCCCGGCGCGAGCCAGCGCCCCGGGACCGAGCATCGAGGGGATTCCATGAGCGAGACGACTGCCGGCACCGCGACGGACGAGCAGATCACCATCTACACGGCCTACGAGATCGAGTTCATGCTCGGTCTGCGCGCGACCGAGAACGGTGCGATGACGCGGGAGCAGATCGGGCTGCGCAGCGCTCCCGAGGAGGCCCGGGAGTTCGTGACCGCGGCAGTCACCTCGGGCCTGCGGGCGCGCGGCAAGGTGGAGCGCTCCGCCGATGGACAGTGGGTGCTGGGCGAGGAGGGGCAGGTCGTGGCGACGGCCCTGACCGCCGCGGATCGGTGGCTGGGCATCGCGCTGGCCGAGGGCGAGGCGATGCGGATGGCGTTCGTGATCAAGGCGAACGACGCGATCCTGATGCTGACCCAGGACGAGCTGGACTCCTTCGCGGTCTCCGCGCTGCCCGACCGCTCGCATGTACCGGCCTCTGTCGCCGACATCGTCATCGCCTTCCTCGACGAGGGCCACGAGCGCACCGTGTCGCTGCGCCGCACCGATATCTCCGCCCCTGACCAGGCGGTGCCGATGATGTTCCACACCGAGCAGGACCGCACATGGCGGATCGGCCATCTGCCGCTGGACGACGAGGGGATCCTGAACGTCTCCGACGTCGCCCGCGAGGACATCGGCGAGGCGGTCCGGCTGCTGTGGGAGGACGGCATCAGCCGTGCGCCCTCGGCTCCTGACGCCTGAGGCGATCCCGGCCGCCGGAGGCCCGGGCTCAGAGCGCCGGCCCGGACTCGCAGGCGCGGGCTCAGAGTGCCGACGGCTCCGTGCCGCAGCCGTTCACAGCGGGCCGGCGCTCGCCCGCTGCCGGCGGTGCAGCTCCCGGCGCAGGGAGCGGATGTCCTGCCCAGAGGGTTGACCATAGGTCCAGATGTGGCGATCGAACGCGGGCATCACCACGCGGGAGCCGTCACGCAGTCGGAGCGCTGCTGTCAGCCAGTGCACGGGGTGGACGACCCGCGATTCGACGGCGAGGATCTGCTCCCACGGCACCTCCCGGGCTCGCACGGCGCCGACCACCCGCAGCCCGGCCTCGGTGATCTCCACGCGGGAACGGGCCGTCCCCAGGGCCACGGCCCCGAAGCGCAGTCCCAGCAGGCCCAGGACCAGAGCCGCCACAGCGACGCAGAGCATGATCAGCAACCGGCCGATCCCCGGTGAGTGGCCCTCCTCGACCGTCAGCCAGAGCGCGACGCCGATCGCCGCCAGCACGAGCGCCGTCCCCAGGGCGGCGGCGGACACGACGGCGCGCACAGCCGTATCCCGGGTCGCGGCGGCCGGGAACAGCGCTCGGATCTCTCCGCCACCGTGACGGGCGGTCTGACGACCGCGCTTCGCGCCCGACAGGTCCGAGACCATCCGCTGGACCGTGGCACTGCTGCGGGAGTAGTCGGGCAACACGGTGCGCGGCCCCGTCTCGGGGCCGATCTGCCGGGGAATGGTCATAAAGCCAGGCTAATGCTCGCGGCGAACCAGGTCGATGGGCCCTTCTCCCCATGCCCGGGACCCACACCCGTCACTCCCGCCCGTGACCCATGCGCCTCGATGCGCGAGCCCGCCCGCGCCATGCCCGTCGACCCCTGCGTCCCGCCCTGTCTGCCCGCCCCGTCTGCCTTTCCCATCGGCCCGTGCGTCCAGGCAGGACGGTGCGTACAGTTTCGTCCATGCCCTCCCACGGATCGAACTCTCCCCGCTTCCGTCGCCCGGCCCCCCTGTTCCCCGCCACCGCGGACGCCATCCCCGGAGAACCGGACCCGTCGGCCTCGACCGAGATGGCGCACGACTCCGCGCAGGCGCTGCTGGACGGCGTCTTCCACAGCTCGGACCCGGAGGTGGTCCAGCGCGTGATGCACCTCGCGGCCGACGGCGGACTCGCGGACCTGGCCGCGCTGTGGTCGAGCTCGCCCGCCACCACCCTCCCGGGAGCACTGTGGCGCCTGTACGTGCTGCATACCTGGGTCCAGCACCACAGCGAGGACGTCGTCCACCGCTACCGCGCCGGTTCCCGCACCATTCCCGGTCTGCGCTACCTCTCCGGGTTCGCCGAGCCGCCGGATGTCGACCAGGTGCGTCGCACGATGGACGAGATCCTGCGCGGTGCCTTCACCGGCGACCTCGCCCTGGCCCTGACCCGGGCCGGAGCGGTGGCCACGCTCGTCGCCCACGGCACCGCCCATCTGGCCGACGACGACCGCGACGACGAGCGCACCCGGCAGGCCGAACGGCTGCTGCGGACAGGTGAGGAGCTGGCCGCCGCGGGACGGCACGCCGAGGCCGGTCAGCTGGATTGAGGTCCGTGGCCGGCAGGATCCGGCCGGACGTGGCACGCGCCATGTCCGCCGCGGCCCTGCTTGCGTCCACCCGACCGCCGTGTCCTACGATGGTCAGGCGCCGGGCCGCGGTTGCCCCGGGCTCCAACATTTGCCGCTTCGAGCGGCCTTCGCGCCGACAGGCGCATCCCGGTCCGGCGCCCCAGCTTCACACGGACAGCAAGCGCCCCGCTCTCGGGCACGGCGGATGCAGGTACTGCGCCGACGGGCGCGGGGAGGCGGCCTGAGTTGGTGCAGTTCTTCCCACGGCGGACCGAACGCCCGATGTACGACCTGTTCGGCGATCTCGCCGAACTCCTGGTCCAGGCCGCCGACACCCATTCCAAGCTGGTCGGCCACGGCTACCGCGAGCGCACCCGCATCGCCCCGAAGCTGCACGACCAGTCCACCCGTGCCGAGGAGCTCGGCCGGCGCATCGCCCAGCGTCTGGCGCGCTCGCTGATCACGCCCTATGAGGCGGAGCTGCTCTACGACATCTCCCTGACCATCGCGGACACCGTCGATGCGATGAACCACACCGCTGAGCTGCTGGTCCTCTCGCGCGTCGGCGCCCTGCCCGCTCCGCTGCTCGAGGCGGCCACGGGCATCGAGCGCGCCTCGGAGCTGACCGTCACGGCGACCTGGTCGCTGAGCCGGGTGCAGGAGCTGGCTGATTACTACACCCAGATCCGCAAGCTCAAGCGCCAGGGCGACCGGCTGGTGCGACAGTCCCTGGCCGAGGTCTACAAGCGCGGCGGCGCGATGACCGAGGTGCTGCCCCTGCACGACGTGATCGAATCCGTCGGCCGCACCATCGCCCTGCAGGAGCACACCGCCCGGCTCGCGGATCTGCTGCGCGTCAAGGACGCCTGAGTGTCGCCGGCCCTGCTTGCGATCGTCCTCGTCCTGGCACTGGTCATGGCGTACGTCAACGGCTTCCACGACGCCTCGAACGCGGTCTCCACGGCCATCACGACCCGCTCGCTGAAGGAGTCGACCGCGCTGGCCATGGCCGCGGTCCTCAACCTCCTCGGAGCCCTGCTGGGCATGCTGCTGCTCGCCGTGACCGCACACTGGGCCGTCAGCCTGCTGGGGCTCGGCGAACTGGCGGAGCAGGCCGGCGGGGCACCCGATGTGCTCGGGATGGCCCTGGTCTCCATCCTCGTCGCCACGCTCAGCTGGGAGATCATCACGTGGTGGTACGGGATGCCGTCCTCGACCTGGCACTCGTTCTACGGCGGCACCATCGGGGCCTCGCTCGCGATCGGCGCGGCCGCCGCCTGGGACCGGCTGGCGGCGATCCTCGTCGTCTCCGTGGTGGGCCCCGCGGTCGCCGCTCTCGCCGCCTATCTGCTGATGCACGGGATCCTCGCCCTGGGCAGGGGCGAGCGGCTGCGGATCGAGCACCTCCGCTTCGCCCAGACCGTCTCCGCCGGTGCGGTGGCCACCGGCCACGGGCTCAGCGACGCGCGCCTCCCCCTGGCCGTGGTCGTCGTCGCGACCTCCAGCGCCGGCCTGCACATCGGAGACTCCCTGGCCCTCATGCTGCCCGTGGCCGTCGCCGTGGCAGCCGGCACGCTCATGGGCGGCCATCGAATCATCCGCACCATCGGCCGGCGCCTGACCGATCTCTCCACCGCCCAGGGCCTGGCCGCGGAATCCTCGGCCGTGGCCTTCATGACGCTGGGCGTCTTCGGCCTGGAGTCCCCGATCTCCAGCTCCCAGAGCCTCGCCTCCAGCGTGGTCGGGGCGGGCGTGGCCATGGGCCCGCGCCACGTCCGGTGGGCGGTCGCCCGCTCCATCGTCGTGACCTGGTTGACCACGCCGGTGGTGACGGGCGTGTTCGCCGCCGCCCTGTCCGGGGTGATGCTCGAGCTGCAGATCGGCTGAGCCCGCCGGCGGCCGCGGCTGCCGGCGCCGGGGCTCCTCGGAGAAATGGCGGCTATCCTGGGCGGCGTCCGAATCGCGAAGGAGTCCAGATGTCCGACGGCGAGTCCTCGACGCCCAGCCCGCGGAAGCGTCCGACCTATGGGCTACCGGGCCCGGCCCCGTCCGGTCCGGCTCCCGGCCAGGGACCGCGCAGCGGGTCGGATGCTCCCGGCTCCGGCAACAGCTGGGGCGCATCGAGCCCGTCGGCCGGACCCTTCGACCGTGACGGCGGCGATCCGGGGGCTCCCGACGGATCGGCGCCGAGGACGGGGCCGCTGCCCCCGCAGCCGCCGCAGCCGGAACGGCCCACGAAGCGCCGCGGGCTGTGGCCGCTGATCATCGGGCTCGTCCTGCTGGTGATCGTCGGCCCCGTGGCCACCATCGGCGGCATCGTGTGGTCCGTCGGATCCATCGTCGCCGATACCGACGAGGGGCCGGCTGTGATCGAGGGCGGCACCGGAGAGATCGACGTCGCCGCCAACGAGATGGTCATCGTCTATGTCCCCGCGGAGGATGCCGCGAACGCGCAGTGCACCGCCGAGGGCTCGGACGCCGTCACGTCGGTGCCCACCTCCGGCCGCACCAGATTCGGCGATGGAACGGAGTACGAGCAGGTGCTGGGCGTCGTCGCGACCGAGGACACCGCGGTGACGATCTCCTGCACCGGCACCGACGCCCCGGCGTATCTGGGCCCGTACAGCCTGCTCGGCATGGCCGGACCGCTGCTGATCGGACCGATCATCGGCGTGCTCGCCGGGCTGGCCGGCCTCGTGCTGGTCATCGTGGGCATCGTGCTGCTGGTGCGTACTCGGCGCGGCTGAACCTGCCGCGCCACGACCCCGGTGCTCCCTGTCCCGGCGACACCTGTCCCGGTGCCGCTTGTCCCGGCGCCCCTCGTGGCGGCATCTCCGTCGCCGGTGCCGTCCCGTCACCGCGCGTCTCAGGGAACGACCCGTGCCGGGTCCCCCGGCGCCGCCCTGACCTAGAGTGACCTCAGACCCCGCAACCGTGGATGGAGTGGTGAGCATGCACCCCCGTGCCGGCCAGAAGGCCCTTCCCGAGGATCTCGTCGACGTCGATGCGCTCCTGGACGCGTACTACGACCTCCATCCGGATCCCGCCGATCCTGCTCAGGCGGTCAGCTTCGGCACCTCCGGTCATCGCGGCTCCTCCCTCGACACCGCGTTCAACGAGGACCACATCGCCGCCACCACCCAGGCGATCGTCGAGTACCGCGCCGGGCAGGGCATCCGCGGTCCGCTGTTCATCGGCCGGGACACCCACGCGCTCTCGCGACCCGCCTTCGACACGGCGCTGGAGGTGCTGGCCGGCAACGACGTCGTCGCCCAGGTCGACACGATGGACGGGTACACCCCCACCCCCGCCGTCTCCCACGCGATCCTCGGCCACAACCGCGACCGCTCCGCGAGCGACCCGGGCCAGGCCGACGGGATCGTCGTCACCCCCAGCCACAACCCGCCGCGCGACGGCGGATTCAAGTACAACCCGCCGCACGGCGGCCCCGCCGACTCCGAGGCCACCGGCTGGATCGCGGACCGCGCCAACGAGCTGCTGGCGGACCGGCTGCGCGGAGTACGGCGCCACGGGCGCCAGAAGGCCCTGCAGGATGCGGGCCGCTACGACTACCTCCACACCTACGTCCAGGACCTTTCCAGCGTGGTGGATCTTGACGCCATCCGCCGGGCCGGGGTGCGCATCGGTGCGGATCCCCTCGGCGGCGCGGCGGTGGACTACTGGGCCGAGATCGGCGAGTTGCACGACCTGGACCTCACCGTGGTAAACCCCGAGGTCGACCCGCAGTGGTCCTTCATGACGCTGGACCGGGACGGGAAGATCCGCATGGACTGCTCGAGCCCGTGGGCGATGGCATCCCTGCTCGAGAAGCGCTCCGAGTTCGACATCGCCACCGGCAACGACGCCGACTCCGATCGGCACGGCATCGTCACCCCCGACGCCGGCCTGATGAACCCCAACCACTACCTGGCGACCGCGATCAACTACCTCTACGCCCACCGCCCGAACTGGCCGGCCGGGGCGAAGGTCGGCAAGACCCTCGTCTCCTCCGGCCTGATCGACCGCGTCACCGCGTCCCTCGGCCGCGAGCTGTTCGAGGTGCCCGTCGGTTTCAAGTGGTTCGTTCCCGGACTGATCGACTCCTCCGTCGGCTTCGGCGGGGAGGAGAGCGCGGGCGCCTCGTTCCTGCGCCGCGACGGGTCGGTATGGACGACCGACAAGGACGGCATCATCCTCGCCCTGCTGGCCTCGGAGATCCTCGCGGTCACCGGCCGCTCCCCCAGTGCGCTGCACGCCGAGCTGGTCGAGGAGTTCGGCGCCAGCGCCTACGCGCGGGTCGATGCCCCGGCCGACCGGGAGCAGAAGGCGAAGCTGAAGGCGCTCAGCGCCGACCAGGTCACCGCGACCGAGCTGGCCGGCGAGCGCATCGTCTCCGCGATCACCGAGGCCCCGTCGGGCGGAGCCATCGGCGGGCTGAAGGTCTCCACCGAGTCCGCGTGGTTCGCCGCGCGCCCGTCCGGCACCGAGGACATCTACAAGATCTATGCCGAGTCCTTCCGCGGCGAGGAGCATCTCGCGCAGGTCCAGGACGCGGCGAAGGCGCTCGTGGACGACGCGCTCGCCGAGTGACGTCTCGCCCTGTGAGGCCGTGTCCTGGGAACATGCGCGGTCCGTCCCAGCATTTCCGCAGGTGGCCAGTCAAGGATACGTAAAGCCACGGTCAATATTGCGCCTATCACCCTAGGGTGGCGCCATCCACAAGCCCTTGCGCGCCCCGCCCCTCGGCTTGGAGGATGATCCGGGAAGGTAAAAGTTCGGTAGGGTAATATGCTCGGCCGGACCCACCGAAGATGACGTCGAACGCGCCCACGGGGCAGCGACCAGGAGAGGGGGGACCGCGCTGATGCGACTGCGAACACGCCTTTGTGCATGTTCCGCTGCCCTCGCCATCGCGCTCCCCACCGCGACGCTCCCGGCCATGGCGGACGACGGCGATTCTGCCGAGAACCCTCTGCGAACGGTCGACATCGACGATCCGACCACCCCTGGCTCGGAGACTGCCGATCCCGGTGACACCGAGCTCACGCCACCCGACACCGCCCCGGACGACGCTGACCCGGTGCCGGACGAATCCGGTGACCAGCCACCTGGTGATTCCGGGGACCAGACGCCCGGCGAGAAGGATCCCGTTCCGGACGGGGACTCGGGTCTCGTCGATGGCCTGTGCGAAGCCGCCGACGAGCTCGTGGACTGCGATGGTGATGGCAGCTCCGAGGACGCAGGCGACGGAAGCTCCGCCGACCAGGGCGACGCAACGGACGGCGACGGCACTGCCGACGGCGACGACTCGAACACTGACGGCGGCGACTCGAACACTGACGGCACGGACGGTACCGACGGAGACGACTCGAACACCGACGGCACCGACGGCACCGACGGGAACACAGACCCCGCAACCGGTGACGGCACCACCGATGATGGCGCCATCGATGACGCCGACGCGACAGGCACCGACGGCGACAACTCAACCGGCGACGCCGACGCGACAGGCACCGACGGCGACAACTCGACGGGCGACGCCGGCGCGACGGACGAGACCGACCCGCCCGCGGATGGTTCGGAGCCCATACGGACGAGCACCCCGGCGCAGACCGAGCCTCCCTCTCCGGCGCCGACCGAGGAACCGACCTCCGAAGAGCCCTCTCCTGGCGACCCGTCGTCCGAGGAGCCAACCTCCGAGGAACCGAGCACCGACGACCCGACTCCCGAGGAATCCTCGAGCGCGACTCCCTCGACCGAGCCCACGGACGAGACGCCATCGGAACGGCCCGGCACGTCTGAAGAGGACCCCGCCCCGTCCGAGAGCGAGGGCGAGGACACTCCGTCTACTGAAGAGCAGACCACCGAGGAATCGGAGGAGCCCTCCGAGGAGCCGGCTCAGCGCGCCCGCCCGGAGGACGAGGAACCTGTTGAGCCGGCTCCGGCCGTGCCCAGCGAGGAGCCATCCAGCTCCGACACCCAGGACACCAGGGAGACCACCGACACCACGGACACCGAATCCACCTCGTCGGGCACCACCGAGGTCGAAGACCCGTCGGAGGAACCGGAGACGTCCGAGGTGAATGGCGGCAACGGCGATCAGAGCCCTCCGCCACCACCCGAGCCGCAGCCGGCGTCGGCCGCGCAAGAGGGTGGGCCGGTCGTCCAGCTGCTCAACGCCATCTCCTCGAATGATGAGAACTCGGCGTTCGGCCGGATGCGGCAGGTGCTGATCATCGCACTCGGCATCGGTTTCCTGACCACGGCCGGCTTCGTCGGCGCCACGTGGCAGAGCCGGCGCGCGGCCTCCGTCAGCGGAACCAAGCGCGCGGGACGCTGAGACCCTGGGGCGAACGCCTCGCCGGGGCAGCCGTTCCCTGCGTACCCCGGACCCGACGGCTCAGCGCTGGGCGAGAACCTCCCGTACGTGCGCGATGATCTCGGGCACGCTGCGTTCCATCTCCACGATCGTGCGGTCGAAGGCCGCCTGGCCCTCGTACCACGGGTCCGGGACGGGAATATCCGTCTCGAGCAGCTCGGGAGCCACCGACGGATCGAAGCGCCGCCACAGCACGATCTCCGGCGCCGCCCTGTCCTCGGGCAGCTGGTCCGCCATGCGGCGCAGCGCCTGCGCCTGCTCGGCCGTCATCGGCAGCACGACATCCCAGGCCATCATCTCGGTGAGATGGATGGTGCGCGCGGTGTGCTCGAAGGGACGGGTGTACCCGGCATGTTCGAGCGCCAGCTCGGTGCGGTCGTCCATCGGCATCCCCTCCGCCTCCCAACTGGTGCCGGCGGAGCCCACCTCGACGCTGTCTTCGAGCCCCTCGGCCCGGATCGCCTCCCGCAGCATCACGGCAGCGGCCGGGGATCGGCAGACATTGCCGGTGCACACGGTCAGGACTCGGAGGGACGTCATGAGCGCCATTGTGTCAACGATCAGCGGCTGTGAGCGCCGATTCGCCATGGCCTCTACAATGCTTGAGGGAGTGCTTGCGGTGCCACGGGCCCGCGCCGGCGTATTCGCCAGGGCATGATCACCAGGGCACGATGGCCCGTGACGACGCAACGACGGCTCAGGAGGACAGCGATGGCCGACATCATCCGCGCCCAAGACGACGACTGGCCGCTGGTGCGCGAGATCCGGCTCCGGTCTCTCAGCACCGACCCGGCCGCCTTCGGCCAGAGCTGGGACACGGAGTCGACGTACGAGGACTCCGTGTGGGAGCAGCGCGTGCGCGATGCGGCCTGGTTCCTCGCCGTCGAGGACGGGCAGCCGGTCGCTGTCGTGGCCGCGCGCCACGAGGAGGACTCCCCCGACAACGAGCGCGAGCTGCAGGCGATGTGGGTGACCCCCAACTCCCGCAAATCCGGCATCGCCCAGAATCTCGCCGAAGCCGTCTTCGACTGGGCCCGCCAGGACGGGGCGGACACGGTCACGCTGTACGTCGGCCCCGGCAACGAGGTCGCCCAGTCGCTGTACGAGAGCCTCGGCTTCGTCGACACCGGTGATCGGTGGGAGGTCGTCGAGGACGATCCCGATGGTGCCTGGCTGAAGATGTCCCGCGCCCTCTGAGGCCCGGTGTCCCTCTCGCGGCGCGTGGTCTCCCGCGTTCCCTCCCCGCGCGCCGTGCTGCGCACCGTCGGGGCGAGATCGGACCGGGGCCGCCCCCACTGGGCCGCCCGGCTCGAGGACGCCAAGAACGTCACGGTCGGCAGCGCCCTGCGTCGGCTCGGCTGGGATCTGCGGCTGCAGCCCTTCCATGGGTACGGAACCTCCGGCCGGGTGAGGGTGCTGGCCAAGGTCCTCTACGCCTCCCCCGGCACCCCGGCGGACTTCCACGACCAGCCTGTCCATGACATGCGGACCATGGCGGTGCGCGGTTGGCGCAACTTCGCCGGCCAGGTGGCGCCGAACCGCACCGTCCACGTCCTGATCGGTGACCGTCAGTTCCGCGTGCGGGCGGACCGCACCGGCATCGTCGACGCGGAGTTCGACGTCGCGCTGGAGCCGGGCACCCACCGCGCAGTGCTGTGGACGGTCCCGGGCAACGAGGTCACCGCCGATATCACCGTGTTCTCCCCGGAGGCGCGCGTGGGTCTGGTCAGCGACATCGATGACACCGTGATGGTGACCTGGCTGCCGCGGCCGCTGCTGGCGTTCTGGAATGCCTTCGTCGTCCACCAGTCCACACGGCAGGTCGTGCCGGGCATGCCGATGCTGTACCAGCGCATCGCCCGGCGCCATCCCTCCCTGCCGGTCGTCTACCTCTCCACCGGCGCCTGGAACGTGTTCCCCGTGCTCAAACGATTCCTGTACAAGAACGGCTACCCCGACGGGCCGCTGCTGCTGACCGATTGGGGCCCGACGAACACCGGCCTGTTCCGCTCCGGCCGCGATCACAAGGTCCAGGCCCTCGAGCGACTTGCCGAGTCCTTCCCGCACATGCGGTGGATCCTCGTCGGCGACGACGGCCAGCACGATCCGTCGATCTACGCCTCCTTCTCCGCCCGCCGCCCCGAGCTGGTGGAGGCGATCGCGATCCGCCGCCTGACCGAGTCCGAGCAGCTGCTGGCCCACGGAAGCCTGCGGCCGCTGGAGCAGTATCGCCACGCGGGTGAGGCGCCGCTGACGGTCCAGGCACCCGACGGGCACGGCCTGCTGGCCGAGCTGGACCGCCATGGAGTGCTCTGATGAACGCTCAGCAATCTCGAACCCGCAACAGCGCCTGGCAGGGGCGGGCTGACGCGCCCCGAGCGCCGGGGCCGCAGGCAGGCACCGTTCCCGGTGCTGCCCTGGAGATCCGCGACGCCCGCACGGGCGATGTCCCGGCGATCGTGGACGTCGTCCAGGCGGCCTACCGAGGTGAGGGCGGTTGGACGACCGAGGCCCACCTCGTCCGCGGAGCGCGCGCAGACGAGGCCGAGGTGCGCACGATGCTGTCCGATCCCGCCGTGACCTTGCTGGTGGCCGAGGCCGACGGGCAGCTAGTGGGCTGCTGCTACACCCGCACGGAGAACGGATCAGCCACCGGCAGCGAACAGCTCTCACGTGCTGAACTGGGCTTGTTCGCTGTCCACCCCTCCGCGCAGGGTCAGGGCCTCGGCGGCAGGCTCCTCGAGGCGCAGGCGGCCCTGCTCGCGAACGCGGGCGTGGCGGTCCTGGTGATCCAGGTGCTTCAGGAGCGCCCGGAGCTGCACGCCTGGTACGAGCGGCACGGATTCGTCCGCACCGGCACCGCCGTCCCCTTCCCCGGGGATCCGGACGACCTGGCGGTGCAGGACCTCGAGATGGACGTCATGGAGCGCCCGCTGCCGAAGCGCTGAACGACCTCGGCAGTCGCGAACCCGCGGGATCTCGAGGCGACGGAGAGCTTCGGCGGCCGCCCGAGTGAGCGGCCGCCGAAGGCTCAGCCCGTGTTCTTCAGGCCGGCGGCCACACCATTGATGGTGGTCAGCAGCGCCCGCTGCAGGTCCGGGTCGAGCTCCTCGCCGCGCGCGGTGACGGCCCGGGCCCGCTGGAGCATCGCGACCTGCATGTAGGAGATCGGGTCGAGGTAGCGGTCACGCACGGCGAGCGTGCGCTTGAGGACCGGCTGGTTGTCCAGCAGGCCCAGCACCCCGGTCAGCCGCTCGATCTCGGCGACCGACAGCTCGTACTCCTCGCGGATCCGATCGAACAGGTGCCACAGCCGCTCCGGCACCAGCGAATGCACGTAGTGGGCGGCGATCTGCATGTCCGTCTTCGCCAGCGTCATCTCCACGTTGCTGATCACGGTGCGGAAGAAGTGCCAGTTGCGCAGCATGTCGTGCAGGTCCGGCTCCAGGCCGGCCTCGCGCGCCGCCTTCAGACCGGAGCCGGCGCCGAACCAGCCCGGCACGATCTGGCGTGACTGCGTCCAGCCGAACACCCACGGAATCGCCCGCAGTCCATCCAGTCCCTTGTCGGAGGTGGCGCGCTTGGACGGCCGGGACCCGATGTTGAGTTCGCCCAGCTGCTCGACCGGGGTGGAGGTCACGAAGTACTCGGGCAGGTCCGGATCATCCGCCAGAGTGCGATAGCGCGCATAGGCAGCGTCCGAGACGGTCTGCATGGTGTCGCCGAAGCGCTCCAGCTGTTCGGGAGTGGTGCGCGGCTCCGTGTGCAGCGCCGAGCCCTCCAGCACCGCGGCCAGTGACAGGTCCAGGTTCTCCCGGGCCAGCGTGGGCAGCGTGTACTTGTCGGAGATGACCTCGCCCTGCTCAGTGAACTTGATCTCGCCCTCGAGCACGCCGTACGGCTGGGCCAGGATCGCGTCGTACGTCGGGCCGCCGCCACGGCCGACGGAACCGCCGCGACCGTGGAACAGGCGCAGGGTGACCCCGTGCCGGGCCGAGACGTCGCGCAGGCGGCGCTGGGCCTGGTGGATCTCCCACTGGCTGGTCATCACGCCGGAGTCCTTGTTGGAGTCCGAGTAGCCGAGCATGACCTCCTGGCGGTCCCCCCGCAGGCGCACGATCTCGCGGTAGGAGGGATCGCTGAGCAGCTCGTCGAGGATCTCGCCGGCGGCGCGGAGCTCGCCCACCTCCTCCAGCAGCGGCACGAAGCCGATGTCGGCGCGGTTCTCGTCCCCGCCAGGGATGCTGATCAGACCGGCCTCGCGGGCCAGCAGTGCGACGGCCAGGATGTCGTCGGCCCCGTGGGTCATCGAGACGATGTAGGTCTCGATCACGGAGGTCCCGTACAGCCGGTGGGCACCGCGGATCTCGCGGAACACGTTGTAGGTGGTGCGCGTGGCGTCGTCGAGGATCGTCTCGTCCTCGGTGATCGCCGATCCCACCAGCGGTCGCCGGCTGGCGAGCTCCGCGGCGAGCACCGTGGTGCGCTCGGCACGGCTGAGCTCCGCGTAGGGGCGGTCCAGCTCGCCGACGCGGTCGAACAGCCGGGCGAGGACCTCGTGGTGCTTCTCGGAGTGCTCGCGCACGTCCAGCGCCGCCAGGTTCAGGCCCGAGCCGGCCAGCACGTGCTGGGTGATGGCCAGGGCGCCGTCGGAGGCGCGCACCCCACGGTGGCGGTGCAGGGCCTCGCGCAGGACGCGGAAGTCGGCCTGGAGATCCTCGCTGTCGCCGTAGTCCTTGCCGGGCACGTGCGGCGCCCCGGAGCGGATCCGCTCGCGGGTCGCGCGCAGCTTGGCCCGCATGGTGCCGAGCTTGAGCCGGTAGGGCTCCTCGTCGTACATCTCCTGCTGGATCTCGTCGACGTCGACATCGCCGCCGTGCGAGAGGTCCTCGGCCAGGCTCGCGCGCAGCTGCTCGTCCTCGCCCGTCAGGGCGCTGGAGACGGACAGATCGAGGATCAGATCGGAGATGGCCTCGATGGCGATGTCGATCGCGGTCTCCGCCTGCAGCGCGAGCACCTCGCGGGTGACCTCGGCGGTGACGTACGGATTGCCGTCGCGATCGCCGCCGATCCAGGAGCCGAAGCGCAGGGGCACCTGACCGTCACGCAGCTCGGCGCCGTGGGCGCGCAGCTCGTCGCGGAGGTCATCGAGCATCTCCGGCATCGTCTGGCGGTAGATCTGGCGCAGGTAGTACAGGGCGTTGCGGGCCTCGTCCTGCGGGGTGGGCCGCTGGCGGCGCAGCTCGTCCGTCTGCCACAGCGATTCGATCAGCTCGGCGAGATCCCGGTCCTGGCGCCGGCGCTCGGGAGTGTCCTCCTCGGTCTCCTCCTCGAGGAGGTCGGAGATGCGGCGCAGCTTGGTCAGCACGGCGCGGCGGGAGGCCTCGGTGGGGTGCGCGGTGAAGACCAGGCGCACATCGAGGGAGTCGACCGCCTGCTGGAGACCGTCGGCCCCCAGCTCGTCGTGGACGGCGCGGACCGTGCGCGGGACCCAGGAGTCCGCGGCGGGGCGCTCCTGCAGGGCGCGGACCCGGTAGACCTGCTCGGCCGCGTTGGCGAGCAGGAAGTACTGCGTGAAGGCGCGGGTCAGAGCCGTGGCCTGCTCCAGGGGCAGCTCCGCCAGGCGCTTCTGGACGTCGCGGGCGTCGGCCTCGACGTCGGAGGCCTTGGCATCCTTGGTCAGCTTGCGCACCTGCTCGACGAGGTCCAGCAGCTCCTGTCCATGCTGGTCGGCGAGAGTGCGCCCCAGCAGCGTGGACAGACGCCGCACGGTGGCGCGCAGGGGCGCATCGATATGCGGATCATCGCCGACGACGGGGAACTCGCTCGTCAACGTCGGGACGGCAATGGCGTCAGATTCGGGCACGGGGCCTCCTGAGGTCGGCGGCGCGTGGGAACGGCCGCCGGCAGTTGGGGCGACCGCCTCGGCGCGGAACGAACGGGCACAGACTACCGCGAGCGTCCCAGCAGCACGGCACGGGCCGATCGGCGGACGGTGCGGGTCAGAGCACGGCGCGCAGGAAGTCCTGCGTACGCTGGTTCTCCGGCTCGCTGAAGATCTTCTCCGGGTGACCCTCCTCGACGACGGATCCCTGGTCGAACATCATCACGCGGTTGGAGACGTCCTTGGCGAACTGCATCTCGTGGGTCACGATCAGCATCGAGATGTCGGTCTCGGCGGCGATGTCCTTGAGCACCGCGAGCACGTCGCCGACCAGCTCCGGGTCCAGCGCGGAGGTCACCTCGTCCAGCAGCAGGATCTCGGGATCCATGGCCAGCGCACGCGCGATCGCGACGCGCTGCTGCTGGCCACCGGAGAGCTGCGAGGGCCGGGCGTTCTTCTTGTCGGCCAGGCCGACCTTGTCCAGCAGCCCCTCCGCCTTCGAGGCGGCCTCGGCCTTCGACAGCCCCATCACGTGGATCGGGGCCTCCGTGATGTTCTCCAGCACCGTCATGTTGGGGAACAGGTTGAAGTGCTGGAAGACCATGCCGATGTGCTGGGTGATGCGGCGCCGCTGACGGTCGGGGATCCGCACGCGCTTGCCGCCGGACTCCTCGTACTGCAGAGGCTGCCCGCCCACGTGGATGTAGCCGCCGCTGAGCTCCTCAAGGGTCATCACCAGACGCAGGATCGTCGTCTTGCCGGACCCCGAGGGCCCGATCAGTGTGACGCGCTCGCCCTGCGAGACGGTGAAGTTCAGGTCGTCCAGCACGGTGTTGTCCCCGAACCGCTTGACCACGTCGCGGAACTCGATGTGCGGGGCGCCCGGAGCGGACCCCGCCGCCAGGGCGCCGTCGGGCACGCCCTGCTGGAGGCCGCCGCTGTGGGCGCCGGGGTGCTGGTTGTTCTCAGGCAAGTTTCTTCTCCAGTCGTCGGATCAGGAGCGAGGTCGGGTAGCTCGCGGCCAGGAAGATCAGGGCCGCCAGCGTCAGCGGCTCCGTGTACCGGAAGTTGTTGCCGCCGTACTGCTGCGCCTCGCGCACCATCTCCCCAATGAAGATGACGGTCAGGAACGGCGTCTCCTTGAACATGGAGATCGCGTAGTTGCCCAGGGCCGGCAGCGTGTTGCGGATCGCCTGCGGAATGATCACCGCTCGCCAGGTGCGGGCGCGCGGCAGCGACAGCGCGGTCGCCGCCTCCCACTGGCCCGTGGCCACCGAGTCGATCCCCGCGCGGTACACCTCGGCCATGTAGGTCATGTAGTGGATGCCCAGCACGCAGATGCCGATGGTCAGTGTGTCGAAGTACTGCGACAGCACCAGGTTCGCGAAGACCAGCTGCACCACCAGCGGCGTCATCCGGATGAACTCGACCACGGCGACCACCGGGGCGCGCCCGATCGCCGGCAGGCTGCGGCGCAGGATAGCGACCACCAGGCCCAGCACCGCGGCGATGAGCGTGCCCAGCACAGTGGCCAGCAGGGTGATCTTGAAGCCGTCCAGCAGCGCAGGCAGGGATGCCCACGCGTGTCCCCAGTCCCAGAAGGTCATGCTGCACCCCCTCCCGTCGCGCTGCGCGCATTGGACCTGAACAGCGACCCCAGCGAGTGGGTGAGGCTCGGCCCGCGGCCGATGCGGTGCTTGGCGTCGATCTCCAGGGCGTTCATGATCATCACCAGCACCCACGCGATGACGAAGTAGGCCAGCAGCGCGAAGCCGAAGGCGTACCAGGTGCCCGTCGTCTGGCGCAGCCGGTCGACCTGGTAGTAGAGGTCGTACAGGGTGATCGCGTAGACGATCGCGGTTCCCTTGAGGAGTTGGATCCAGAGGTTCGACAGCGAGGGGATCATCAGAGCCCACGCCTGCGGGATGATGACGCGGAACATGCCGCGCACCGGGCTCAGGCTGAGCGCGCTGATCGCCTCGTACTGCCCCTTGGGGACGGAGCCGACCGAGCCGCGGACCACCTCGGCACCATAGGCACCGTAGTTCAGGGCCAGGGCGAGCACGCCGCAGAACAGGGGCGTCAGCTCCCAGCCCAGCTGGGGCAGCACGAAGAACCACCAGAAGAGCTGGACCACGAGCGAGGTGCCGCGGAAGAACTCGATGAATACCCGCGCGATCCCGCGCACGACGGCGTACTTGACCGTCTGAGCCAGGCCGAAGGTCAGGGCGACCAGCAGGGCGCCGAGCGCCCCGAGCACCGTGAGCTGGACGGTGACCCAGATGCCGTCGAGGATCTGGGGCCAGCGGGAGATCATGAACTCGGTGTTGGCCCCGAAGTTCTCGAAGAAGTCGTTCATGGGTGCATCACTTCCGGCGCGCAGCATGGACGGGCCCGGGGGCGGTCATGAGGGGAACCGCGCCCGGACCCTGGCAGTCGCACCGGTCCCGCCGCGGGGCCTCGGGCGCCGCGGCTCACCGGAAGAAGCCTCACTGGAGGGCGGAGAGATCGCCGTCGCAGAGCATCTCGGTCGTCATCTCCTCGGGCGGCAGCTCACCCTCGGTGAACCCGTACTCGCCCACGATGGAGAGGTAGCGCTCCGGATCCGAGACGATCTCCGCCAGCTTCTCGTTGTAGGCCTCCAGAAGGGACGTGTCGTCCTTGCGGAACACGGTCGCACCAGCGCCGTACTGCTTCTCACCGTCGATGTCCGCAACGAAGCTGTCGGTGACCTCGACGTCGATGTTGGAGTTCTCGGCCAGCCAGTTCAGGGAGATGGCGGTCAGCGCGAAGGCGTCGGCGTTGCCGCTGTTGACGGCGTCCACGCCGTCCTGCGGGCCGCCCACCTCGAGACCGTTCAGGCCCAGGGACTCGACGTAGCCGGCCTCGACCGCGCCGGACATGGTGGCGACCGTGAGATCAGTGTCCACGAAGGACTGCATGTTCTCGAGCCCCTCGGGGTTGCCGTCCGGGACCATGAGTGCCGTCGTGTACTGGAACTCGGGGTCGCCGAAGGCGGCCTCGGCGCAGCGCTCGGGCAGGATCGACATGCCGGCGCTGATGATGTCGAAGCGGCCGGCGTTCAGGCCCGGGATCAGCGAGCTCCACTCGGTCTGGACACCCTCGACGGTGTCGATACCGAGCTCCCCGAAGATCTCGCGGTGCATGGCGACGGTGGCGCCCTGCAGCTCGCCGCCCTCCTCGAAGCTGTAGGGAGCCTCGCCGGCGAAGCCGACCGTGATCGTGCCGGCATCCTGCAGCTGCTTGAGCAGGTCGCCGCCGCTCTCGCTGCCGCCGCCGGAACCGCCGTCCCCGCTGCCTCCGGTGTCGGTGCGGCTGCAGGCGGCGAGGCCGCCGAGGGCCGCGGCCGACACGACGAGACCGCTCCCCTGGAAGAAAGTACGGCGATTGTGCATGAAGTGCTCCCTCTCACTGCGCCCACGGCGTCGCGAGCGCTCAGATTGTCGGACAACCTGCTGTTTGGATATCGGATCGCAGTCCACGCTAAGGGGTGAGGGAGGGACGTTCGCGGGTCAGGCCACGTATCGTGATGGTGTCGTGACCCGAGGGACGGGCCGCGTCCGCGCCGGATCGCGAGGTGCGGACCCGCTCAGCGGGGGCATCGCGCGAGCATCGCGGCAGTGCCCGGGGCGCGCTCCGACCAGGCCCGACGGGCGAATACGATGTCCATCGCGGAAGTGACCATGCGTAGTTCAGGAGGATGGCGATGACCACTCGGCACGAGGGGGTCCGGCTGCCGATGATGCAGCCGCTGCGCCGGCCCTCGATCATCGATCAGGCGGAGCTGGAACTGCGCAATGCCATCTACTACGGCGATCTGCGGCCGGGCGATGGGGTCCCGGAGGTGCAGGTCTCGCGGCAGATGGGCATCTCCCGCTCCTCGCTGCGAGAGGCGTGCCAGCGCCTGGTGCGCGACGGGCTGCTCACCCAGATCCCGGGGCGGGGTCTGTTCGTCACGCACATGGACGCCGAGACCATGTCGGACTTCATCGACTACCGCCTGGGCATCGAGATGCAGGCCGCCACGATCGTCGCCGATCGGGTCGCCGGTCTGCGGGAGGCCGGGAAACCGGAGGCGGCCGAGGCGCTCCTGTCGCCGCTGCGGGTCTCGATGGAGCGGAGCCGGGCCGCCCTGGCCGCCGAGGAGGTCATCGAGGCCGGCAACGCGGACCTCGACCTGCACCAGCAGATCGCCGAGATCGCCCGCAACCGCTTCCTGAGCACCGCGATGAACACCATCGTGATCCTCACGCGGATGGGCAGCTTCTCCGATCCCCTGGGCTTCGGCGTGCGCGCGGATCTGACCGCCACGCACGAGGCCCTGCTGGACGCGCTCTCCTCGGGAGACGATTCGCGAGCCCGCGCCCTGCTGCGCGAATCGCTGCAGGAGCTCGCCGGTCGGCTGCGTGCCGGCGCCGACGAGGACCTGGTGCGCGACCCGGACCTGCTCGAGAGCTCCGGCCCGGAGTGGACCACGATCGGCGAGGGCGGGCCGGCCTGACAGGGGACGGAGGCATGAGAAGGGCCCTTCCCGGCGGAGAAACCCGCAGGTGAAGGGCCCTTTTCTTGGGCGGAGACGAGAGGATTTGAACCTCCGAGGCGATTTTAGTCGCCTACTCCCTTAGCAGGGGAGCGCATTCGGCCGCTCTGCCACGTCTCCTGGTGCGCACGCTCGCGGCGTGGCACGCCGATACAGCATACGGGAGCACGTGGAGTGCGCCAAAGCGACAGCGCACCGATCACGTCACACCGGGGCGCGCGGGTCGATCATCCTCACGTCAGCGTGCGTGGCGCAGGATTCCCGCTCCGCCGGTTCACAGCTGCTCCGCCGGTTCACAGCTGCTCCGCCGGTTCACAGCTGCTCCGCCGGTTCACAGCTGCTCTGCCGGTTCACAGCCCGAGCTTCTCCCGCAGCAGCGTGATGTGCTTGGGCGTGCCGACGCGGTACTTCACGAACGTGAGGATCCCGTCGGCATCGATCGCGAAGCTCGAGCGGATCGTCCCTTCGACGAGCCTGCCGTACATGTTCTTCTCGCCCCAGGCGCCGTAGGCCTCCATCACCTCGTGGGTCTGGTCCGAGGCCAAGGTGTACGGCAGGTCCTGCTCGGCGACAAAGCGGTCCAGGTCCGGTACCGCGTCCGGCGAGATGCCCACCACGCGGTATCCGGCGTCGAGGAACAGCTGATGGTTGTCGCGCAGGTCGCAGGCCTGCGTCGTGCACAGCGAGGTGTTCGCGGCGGGGTAGAACCAGATCAGCGCCGGGGCCCCGCGCAGCTCGGCCAGGCTGACTCGGCCTCCCCCGGCTGTCGGCAGGTCGAAGTCGGGAGCGGCGTCGCCGACGGCGAGCTTCACGGGTGCGGCAGGCATGTCTCTCCTGGGAGGTGGGCGGGGCGGAATCAGCGGCGCGGACCGGCCGGCCCGTCGCGGCCGCTCCCGCGGGAACGGCGCCGCCCGAGGTACGTCTCGCGGAAGCGGCGCTCGGCGTGGCGGTCTCCGAGCAGCAGCAGTTTGCCGGGAGCCGAGGGAATGGACTCGGTGTCGTAGCTGAGGGTGCCGTCCTCGTCGGCCACGGCGACGATCAGGCAGCCGGTGCGGCGGTGGACCTCGGAGTTGCGCACCGAGCGCCGCACCAGCGAGGACGGCCGCGGCACGAGGAACAGCTCGTTGCCCTCGGCCACCAGCACGCGGTGGCTGAGCCCGGCGTGGTTCCACAGGTCGGTGGCGCCGATGGTCGCGTAGGACAGCACCCCGTCGGCGCCGGCGCGATAGAGGGTGGCGACGTTGCGCTCGTAGGTGGCGCGGGAGACGACCTGCAGCTCGGGCCGCAGCCGCCGGCAGAACAGGGTGAGATAGACGTTCAGGTCGTCGTCGCGAGCGGTGACCAGCACGGCGGAGGCCTTGTCGAGCCCGGCCCGACGCAGGATCCGCACGTCGGCGGCGTCGCCCTCGACGACGTCGTAGCTGGCCGTGCCCTCCAGGGCGGAGTACGAGTTCTGCACGCGGCCCGGGAGCTGTTCGACGATGGTGTTGGGCACGCCTTCGTCGGTGAGTCCGCGGGAGGCGGCACGGCCGACGCGGCCGCCGCCGATGATGATGACGGGATCCTCGGACTGCTCCTGGACCTGGAACTGCTCGTCGTAGGCGGCCAGCTCGTCCTTCTCGCCGGCGAGGATCAGCACGGTGGTGTCGGTGATCTTCAGCTCGGGCTTCAGGGGGCGCAGCCGGCCCTTGCGCATGATCGCGAGGATGCGCACGCACGAGCGCAGCTCGGAGATCGCCTCTCCGAGCGTCTTGCCGACCAGCGCGGTGCCGCGCGCGGCGGCTTCGGCGACGATCGTGTCCCCGAAGCTGCCGATGCGGTGGACGCGCCCGGTGGAGCCGAGCACACGGCCGGCCATCTCCTGACCCAGCACGGCTCCGAGCTCGAGGACGTGGTCGGCGCCGGCCAGACCCAGCACGTCCACGGAGACGGGCTTGCTGGCGGTGACCGCGATCGGCACGTCGCCGGCGCACTGACGGACGGTGAAGGCGACGTTCGTGTTCGCGGTGTCCGAGAGCGTCGAGACCACCAGCCGTGCCCGGTCGGCACCGGCGTTGCGGTACGTCAGGGCGGAGTCGAGGGGGCCGACGACGACGTGGCGGCCCTGGTCGTGCAGCTGCCCTGCCTCGATCGGGTCCTCGAGCACGACGACGGCGGGCACCTCGGAGCGCTCGGCGCGAGCGGCGAAGGCCTGGGTGACGGCGTCGGAGCCGACCAGGAGGACATGGCCGTGCAGCTGCGGCGGCACCTTGCGCGGGGTGCGCGAGGTACGGCGACGGTCCAGCCACGGGGTGACGATGTACTGGATGACGAAGAACGGGACGAGGACCAGGAGATAGACGACACCGCTCAGCAGGACGCCCAGGGAGAACAGGCGCCCGAGGTCCGTGTCGAAGGTGATGTCGCCGTAGCCGAGCGTCGACATCGTCGTGATCGCCCAGTACACGGCGCTGACCCAGGAGTGCTCCTGCCCCTCGATGTGCATGAGGCCCTTGAACAGGGCGGCGTAGCCGACCACCATCGCGAGCCCGATGGCCACGATCACCACACCGGCGCGAGATCGCCGACGGGCGATCGGGACACGGTCCCCGCGCCTGCGCTCCGCCTTCCACGCGCCCATGCGATTCCTCTCGAGAACAGTTCGGCTCCGACGCTGCGGGGCCTCTCCCCGCACCAGGCGAAAGCGTAGGCCCGCTGCGACGGCGGCACATAACGCTTGGTCGGACGATGAGCCCAAGACCACCAGCTTCGCCCCGGTGGAGGTCATTTCCGTGTCGTGATCGTGATGATCGCAGCCGCACGGAGCCCCGGGCCGGGGCGTGCGACTCGGGATCAGCCGGGGATCAGGAGCCCCCGGGCCCGCTCTGCCACGCGTGCGCGACCAGCTCACGAAGCACGTCGCTGTCCACGTCCTCGAGCTTCCTCACCCACACGCACCCGGCCCCTCGGCGGTGCGTGCCCAGCCGGTCCAGCAGCTCACCAGCGCGCGGGCCGTTCTGCAGTCCGTACAGGGCGAGATCCGCCGCGCGCGTGCTGAAACCGACGCGGAAGCTGTCTCCCTCCCGACCGGTGGCATAGACGTAGTGGTACTGCCCGAAGCCGATCATGCTGGGGCCCCACATCCTCGCCTGCTCCCCGGTGACACCGGTGAACAGCTCCAGCAGCTCTGCCCCCTCCCGTCGGCGACGGTCCCCGAGGCCCTCCAGGAACTGCTGCGGGGAGATGTCGGTGGGGCGCGTGGATCCCGAAGCGCGCGTGCCGGTGGTCCGCCGACCGCCCGTGGCCGCGGGGGCGCCTGCATCGGTCACGGTGAAGGTGGCGGTGCGCCGCTGCGGGGCCGGGGGCTCGCGCATGCTCATGCCGTGCTCCTCGAGCGCCGACTGCAGCCGTCTGCCGGCGGCGGGCCCGACGCCGTGCAGCTGCGCCAGATCGGGCCAGTCCGCCCCTGCGAGTGATCGGAGCGTCGTCAGGCCCTGCTCGGCGAGCGCGCGAGCAGCCGGCCGCCCCACTCCCGGGATGTCACCGATCAGGCCGTCCGGACCGCTCATGGAGCTCACCGTAGTGCTCGGCCGCAGTCGCCGTCGATCCTCGCGGCACGAACCGGGTGGGCAGGCCGATCCGTGCGGGCCCGTCGGACGTGCCGCCATCCCGTCGCAGCAGGTCGATCGCTTGGACGCCCATCTCGTAGCGCGGGACGCGCACCGTGCTGAGGCCGGGAGTCACCAGCGCGGCGAACTCGATGTCGTCCCAGCCCACGACGCTGATCTGGCCGGGCACCGCCACGCCGAAGCCCCGCAGCCGTTCCATCAGCGCCAGTGCCATCAGGTCGTTGTAGACCAGCACCGCGGTGACATCCGTCTGCAGGACGGCCTCGGCCCCCTGTCTGCCGCCCTCGACCGTCGGGGCGAACGAGCCCAGGTCGGTCCACTCGGTACCGATCTCGGCGCAGATCTCCTCGATCACGGCGCGCCGGACGGTGTCGGAGCGGCTGACCCTGGGGCCGCCGACGTAACCGAGGCGGCGGTGGCCCATCCGGCGCAGGTGCCGGATCGCGGCGGGGATGCCCGGGGTCACGTCGGCGAACACGCCTGGCAGGTCCGGGGAGACACGGTTGACGAGACTGAGCGGCGTCATGGAGGCAGCCTCCTCCAGTGCGCTCTCGTCCATCCGGCTGGAGCAGAGCACGATGCCGTCGACCTGGCCGGCCAAGGTGCGCACCAGCGGCAGCTCCCCCTCCGGGCTCTCGCCCGCGTCGGTGATCAGCAGCTGCGCACCCACGTGGTGCGCACGCGCCTGGGCGCCCTTGAGCACGGCCGGGAAGAACGGGTTCTCCAGGTCCGGGACGATCACCCCGTAGACGCCGTACCGGCCGGTGATCAGCGCACGCGCAGTGCGATTGGGGCTGTATCCGAGGTCGGCCGCGGCGGCGCGGACCCGTTCGCGAGTGCTCTCGCCGACCATCTCGGGGCGCTGGAACACGCGGGAGACGGTCGCGATCGAGACCCCGGCGCGGGCCGCCACGTCCTTCAGCGTGATCGCCATCCGGTGCCTCCGTCTCCTCCGCCCGGGCACGTCGGCCCGATCTGCAAAGTTTGCAGTCTCACCGCATCCTACGTCGCGGAATGCCCTGTCGCGCAGGCACGGGATATGCAATCGTTTACGGTGTGAGGGTTCGGAACGCTGACGTCCGCAGACCTCGCCACACGTTCCCTGCCAACGCCTCGGCAGACCTCGCCCACCCTCGACCCGTGCTCGATCGGAGACACCCATGACCCTGCGCACCGATTCCCTCGAGGCCGGCATCCGCTACGACGGATCTGCCCGCCACCTGCACCTGACAGCTCGCTCCTCGGACGCCCTCGCCCCCTTCGAGGGCGAGACCACGGCCGCCGGGGACGTGCACGAGCTGACCGGCCCGCTGTCCACCACCAACGCGAAGGCCCTGCAGGCCGCATTCCCCGTGCTTCGCCCGCAGCTGATCTCCGGGCATCGCACCTCCGTGGGAACCGGCGACCGCACCGGCCTGGCGACGCCGGGCCAGGCGCGCGCCTTCGGTGCCGCCGGCGGAGACGTGATGCCCGTGCTCGCCCAGCAGTCGATCCGCGAGATGGACCGCCTGGGCCGCAGCGCCCAGTCCGTCATGGACGAAGCGGTCTTCGGACTGCTCGAGGCCGGCTGGGACCGCGGCTTCGGGGCCGACTGCGACCACATCAAGAGCACCGACGGCATCGACCGCGGGCTCGCAGCCGGCTTCACGATGTTCACCCTCGATCCGGGGGACCTCGTCGCCGACGTGACCGGCGGCGTCAGCGAGGCCGACGCCGCCGCCCTCCCCTGGGATCAGCTCGAGGACTCCCTGGCCGCCGTGAGGACGCGGTACGTCGGGATGACCGTGGACGTCGGCCACTCCCAGATCGAGGTCACCGAGGAGGACGTGCTGACGGCCGCGGTGAAGTACGGCCGCGCGGTGGTGGAGGCGATCCGCCTGTACCGCCACGCCACCGAGAACGCCCAGCACGAGATCGAGATCGAGATCGCCGTCGACGAGACCGCGTGGCTGACCACGTTCTTCGAGCACTACTACCTGGCCTCGGAGCTGAAGCGCCTGGGGGCCTCATGGTTCAGCTTCGCCCCGCGCTACGTCGACGGCTTCGAGAAGGGGCTGGACTTCCTGGGCGACACCGAGGAGCTGCGCACCAACCTCGAGGCCCACCACGCGATCTCCGAGCAGTTCGGCGGCTACAAGATCTCGCTGCACTCGGGCTCGGACAAGTTCTCGATCTACCCGCTGTGCGTCGAGGCCACCGACGGACACGTGCACCTGAAGACCTCGGGCACCAGCTACCTGTGCGGACTCGAGATCGTCGCCGCGCACGATCCGGAGCTGTTCGCGGCGATCTGGGACATCTCCCGCGCCTCCTACGTCAAGGCCCGCGCGAGCTACCAGGTCTCCGCCCAGGAGGACCGCACCCCGACCTCGCTGGACGGCGTGGACCTCGTGGAGCTGATCCGCTCGGACGACGCCCGCCAGATCCTCCACGTCGGCTACGGCGACTCGCTGAACGGGACCGACGCCGCCGGCGCCTCGATCCACGACCGCTTCCTCGAGGTGGTCACCGCGCACCAGGAGCAGCACACCGACATCGTCGCCGAGCACATCGGCAGGCACCTCGCCCCGTTCGCCGCGGGAACCACAGGACGCTGACCCCGAGCCACCGGCTGCCGGTTGCTGGGCTGGCTGCTGGTGCCAGCCGCTGGCTGCTGGCTGCTGGCTGCTGGCTGCTGGCTGCTGGCTGCTGGCTGCTGGCTGCTGAGGGAGGGTGGCACGAACTTGTAGCTGAGCGGCACGCGCCCTCCCCTCACAGGGGTCGCGGGCCGCTCAGCTACACCTTTTTGCCACCGGCCCGCGGCGCCGTGCCGTCGAGCAGGACCGGCCCCACGCTGTGCACCGCGCAGGGTGGGCTGCGCAGGTCAGGCCACGCAGGTCAGGAGATCGACCGCTTGGGCATCGTCCACGGCACCACGACCAGGAGGATGACCAGCAGCGTCGCCAGCAGCGCCCCGATGACGGCGGCCTCCACGCGGCCCAGGACCACGTCGACGACGAACACGGCGACGCCCGTCAGCAACAGCGCCAGCAGCACGATCGCCGCCATCAGCAGCCGGTTGGCGATGCGCACCATCTCGTCCTTGACGCGCTGGCGGAACAGGCGCCGGTGGATCCCGACCGGGGTGAGCAGCAGGGCGACGATCACCAGCGCCAACAGCAGCAGTCCGAGGTACAGGTAGATCTGGAACTGATCGAGCTGGTCGAAGCGGGACTGGAAGGGCAGCACGATAAGGAAGGCGGCGAGGATCTGCGACCCCGTCTGGAGCACGCGGATCTCCTGGAGCAGCTCGTTCCAGTTCCGATCGAGCTTCTGGGCCTCGGTCTCGTCACGGCTGTATCCCCAGCCGACCTCGGGTGACTCCTGCTCCGCGCGCATGGCCGTCAGTGTAGGGACGGTGGTCGTGGAGCGCGAGGCCGAGCGGTAGGTGCCAGGATGAGGGTACGAGCGTCGGAAGGAGACGGTGGTGCTGGGTTCGTTGATCTGGACGGCGTTCTGGTGGGCGGTGTACCTGCTGGTGTTCCGGCAGGACCGTCGGCGGGTGCGCAACGGGGTGCTGCTGCTGATCGCCCTGAACGCGAGCGTCTCGCTGGTGACTCAGCTCGTCTCCACGCTGCCTCTGGGCAATCTGTTCGCCCTCGCCGTGGGGATCGTCTCGCTGCTGGGCGTGCTCGCCCTCG
Organism: Brachybacterium sp. SYSU DS0246; assembly: GCF_059391765.1. Classification (NCBI taxonomy): domain Bacteria; kingdom Bacillati; phylum Actinomycetota; class Actinomycetes; order Micrococcales; family Dermabacteraceae; genus Brachybacterium; species Brachybacterium sp. SYSU DS0246. Next base: position 103,429 of record NZ_JBZXYT010000008.1, read on the forward strand.
GCGTGTTCATGGTCGCCAACGGGCTGACGATGGTGCGCAAGGAGGGGCGCTCGCTGGGCAACCTGCTGTCGGGTCTTGCCGGGGCTGCTCTGCTCGCCGCTCCCTGGGTCGCGGCCGCCCTGGTGCTGACGATGGCGCCGCTCGCGATCGGTGCCGGTGCCCTGCTGGCGCTGGTCTCGGTGCACGTGGGCATCGCGTTCCTGGTTTTCCTGTGCGCCTCGGTGCCCTACCAGCTCTTTCCTCGGCAGCTGGAGACCACCGGCATCATCGTCCACGGCTCGGGGCTGATCAACGGGAAGGTCAGCAAGTTGCTGCGGGGACGCCTTGATCGTGCGGTCGCCGAGCGGGACCGGCTGCTGGCGGCGGGTCTCGACCCGTTGCTGGTCCCCTCCGGCGGCAAGGGCGAGGACGAGCTGCGCCCGGAGGGCGAGGCGATGGCCGAATACCTGATCGACGAGGTCGGGATCCCCGCCGATCGGGTGCACGCCGAGACCGAATCCCGCACCACCGAGGAGAACGTGATCCTCTCCCACCGGATCCTCGACGAGGCCGGCCACCAGGGGCCGTACATCGTCGCGACCTCTCGGTACCACGCCTTCCGCGCCGCCCTGCTGGCGCGACGGCTGGGCTTCGCCGATGAAGCCGTCGGCGGGCGCACTGCCTTCTACTACGTACCCAGCGCCACCCTGCGCGAGTTCATCGCAGTGATGTCGTACCACAAGGTGTGGAACGCGGTGCTGCTGCTCCCGTCTCTGGCGTTCGTGGCCCTACTGGTCAGAGCAGCTTTCCTGGCGCCCTGAGGAGAGCACGGTCCCGCTGCGGGTCGAAGCCCTGCGGCGGGCCGAACGCTCCTTCACGGCAACTGGTCGGACCCGACAGTCGTTCAGCCGCGCTCGTCCAGGGCGCGCACGCCCCGCCACGCGGCGGGGATCAGCAGGGCGGCGAGCAGCGCCTTGACCACGCCGCCGGGGATGAACGGCCACACTCCAGCGGCCAGGATGCCGCCGAGACCGAGCTCCGCGCCCATCACGGCGTTGAGGATCATCGCCAGGTAGGGCACGCCGATCAGGAACGGGACGGCGCTGGCGGCGATGAAGCCGGCCATGGCCCCGAGCGGCCTGCGGTCCCAGGCGCGCTCGGCGAACCAGCCGGCCACGAAGGCCGCGGGCACGAAGCCCAGGATGAACCCGAAGCTGGGCGAGAGCACCGCGGCGGGGCCGCCGGTGAACTCCGCGAAGATCGGGGCTCCGGCCAGGCCGGCGAGCAGGTAGGTGAGCATCGCGGCAGCACCACGGCGAGAGCCCAGGGCGGCACCGACGAGGATCACCCCGAGGGTCTGCCCTGTGATCGGGACCAGGGGCAGCGGGATCGTGACCTGCGCGAGGAGTGCGACCACGGCGGTTCCCGCCAGGACCAGGACGGCATCGCGCAGGCGGGTGCGGTGCGGGGTCAGGGCGTCGGCCAGGACGGGACGGCGGGCCGGGACGGCGATCGCGGACATCGGGCTCCTCAGGGTGATGGTCGGCGGAAGAGGACAGCCTAGAACACGCGGGGCCTCACCGGCTTCTCACGCTCACCTGCCCGCCGTCTGCCGCGGATCCCTCGCCCGCGCGGTTCGCGTGGCGTGATCACAGTCGCGCGATGACGCCGAGCTCGGTGCGGGTCCACCAGTTCCCCGTCTCCCGCCGTTCGGCGGCGGTGGCGTAGCGGTACTCGTAGTACTTCACGCGCAGGGCGGTCGGTGCGGCGCCGTCGAAAGGGTCGGTGCGCAGCAGCCGGCGGATCGCGGGGTCGCCCTCGCGCAGCTTCTCCAGCAGCGCCACGAACCAGGCCTGGGCGCCGGGGCGCAGCGCGAGGAACCACATCTGCCAGTCCAACCGCAGGTGATACGGCGCGAACTGGCGCGAGCGCCGTCGCACGTCGCCGGGCTTGCCCTTGAACTCGTAGGGCCGCCAGGCCTCGTCGTCGGCCGATTCGGGGTCCTCGGCCAGGGTGCCCTCGATGACCACTTCGAAGCGGCGCTCGGCCATGGAGCCGAAGGCACCGTAGGCGTTGACCAGATGGAAGCGGTTGAAGCTGGCGTTCATCAGCTGGTACCGGGAGAAGAGGTTCTTCAGCGGCTTCCAGCTCAGCACGGCGAGGAACGCGAACACGGCGATGATCAGGAGGTGCCACCACAGCGGCGAGGCCTCGCCGCCTTCCGTGCCCGTCGCGCCGTCGGGCCCGAGCGGGAGGTTCTGCCAGCCCCAGCCCGGCCAGGGGCCGCCGACGATCCAGCGCAGGAAGGAATCGCTGATCGCGGAGAAGGCGACGATGATCGTCAGCCAGTTCAGCCAGGCATAGTTGCCGGTGACCACCAGGTACAGCTGGCTGAGGATGACCAGGACGGCCGCGATCGAGGCGATGGGCTGGGGCAGGAGCACCAGCCAGATCACGCCCAGCTGGATCGCGTGGCTGCCCAGTACCTCGAGGCGGTGCCACCAGTGGGGTGTCAGATGCGCCCGGCGGCTGAGCGGGTTGGGCATCGGCTGGGTCTGGTGGTGATGGTCCATCGCGGTCAGGTCGCGCCAGGACTGATCCCCGCGCATCTTGATCATCCCGGCACCGAACTCGAGCCGGATCAGCATCCAGCGCAGGAACCACAGGATCAGCAGCGGCGGCGCGACCTCGTGCGAGCCCAGGAAACCGACGATGAAGCCGCACTCCAGCAGCATCGACTCCCAGCCGAAGCTGTAGAACGTCTGACCGACGGAATGGATCGAGAGGTAGAGACCCCACATGATCAGGAACACCGGGATCGTGGTCCACGCCGGCCCCAGCTGGGCGATGCCGAGCACGACGGACAGGCCCAGCACGATGCCCACCACGCACATGATCCGCAGCAGCCGGTCGCTGTAGGGGGTGCGCCGCCAGTGGAACAGGCTCGGCGCGTGACGCGCGCCGGGCCGCTCGAGATACTCCGGCACAGGCAGCAGGCCCCGCTCCCCCAGCAGCGCCGGGAACTGGTTCAGGGTGGAGAGGAAGGCGAGCACGAACACGGCGGCGACGCCGCGCAGGATGACCTCGCGGGCGATCGTGTAGTCGTGCCCGTCCAGCAGTGCCAGCCAGTTCGTCCACTCCACGGTGCTCACCTCCGGGTCTCGGATGCTCTTTGATTGTGCCCCGGTCGGCGGCCGACGTCAGCTGACCCGTCCGACCGGTTCCACGGTGCCGGGTCAGCCTCGGCGCCGCTCCGGCCCGGACAGCGCGAAGGCCTCGGCCCAGTGGGCGGGGTCCACGTCCCGGGGAAGGGCGCGAGGGTGATAGCCGAAGCGGTCGCAGAAGGTACGGGCCTGCCGGGCGGTCAGTCCCCCGCTGCGGCGCAGGATCTGTTCGATCCCGCGGCCGGGCCCGGTGAAGACGTCCCGTACCAGCCGGTGGTATGCCCGACGGTCCGCAGCCGGAACGAGCGGCTCCCGCCGACGGCGGATGATCAGCAGGCCGGAGTCGACGCTGGGCCGGGGCCTGAAGGCTGTCGCGGGGATCCGGCGGTCCAGGGAGACCTCGAACCACGGCCACCACTGCGCGGTCATCATGGTCGCCCCGCCCACGCCGGCGCGCTTGCGCGCGACCTCCCATTGCGTGATGACCAGGGCGTCGCTCCAGCCGCCGGCGCGGAACAGATGCCGCAGGGCGGGAGTGGTGAGGTGATAGGGCAGGTTGGCCACGAGCGTGGACCCCGCCGGCGGGGCATGGCGCAGGATGTCGCCGCACCGGACGGCGACGTGTGCCGGGACTCGCCGGGACAGCGCGTGTGCGGCGCGCTCGTCGATCTCGACCGCCTCGAGCGGTCGGCCCAGACGGGACAGCGGCAGGGTCAGGGCGCCGTCGCCGGCGCCCCACTCGACGATGGCGCCGTCGGTGTGGGCGACGAGCTCGACAATGCGGCCGATGACACGGCGGTCGCGCAGGAAGTTCTGGCCCAGTTCATGGGCTCCGGGAGGGTGACGATGCACGGTGGCTCCTCGGGGAAAGGCAGGAGCCGGGCAGCATGAAGCGCCGCCCGGCGGTGGACCGGGGGCGGCGCGGAATCGTCAGAGGGTAGTCGGGATCCGCGCCGTCAGCGGCGGCGGATCCGAACGAATATCGAGGCACTCATGAAGACGACGGTACGAACGAGTGCGGAGGGGAGCAATGGAATTTCTGGTCGGCGGTCCCTGCGCATGGGCACCCCGACCGCACTCGGCTCGCCACGGTCGCGGCCGTCATCTGCGGCAGCGCGGTGATCTGCGGCCGTCCGCTATCCGGTCAGGCCGGGCAATGACGGCACAGACAGATGCGGGGACACCGCCGTCCAGGCCCACCAGGTGGCGGCGGCCAGGACGAGGACGAACGTGAGGTTCCACAGCCAGGCCGGCAGCGGCGAGAGCTGGGCGAGCTGGGCCGGGTCATCCGAACGGCCGCCTGAGCTCATCACGGCGCCCAGGTGGCGCCACGCGCCGATCAGCAGGAACGCGCCTGCGGCGAGGGTGATCAGGGCATTCAGCGCCGCGCCGCCCCACCACCAGGCGGCACCGACGCCGGCGGCCGTGGCGAGCACCGCCAGCAGCGTGTGGCCTGAGCGGGTGAACACGAGCGAGAGGACCAGCACCACGAAAGCGGCGAACAGGGCGGTGCGAGCCCATCCGTGCAGAGCGATCTGGATCAGCAGCGTCCCGAGGATGGCGGGGGCCGGATAGCCGGCCCAGGTCGAGGCGAGGCGGCCCAGGCCGCGACGGGGGCCGACGGTCACGGCGTGGCCGGACATGTCGGCGCTGACGACGAAGCCGGTGAAGCGGCGGCCGACCAGGATGCCGATGGCGGCATGGCCGAGCTCGTGGACGATGGTCACTGCGAGCCGTGCGAGTCGCCACACGGACGGCAGCACCACGGCGGCGAGCGCCGCGGCGAGGGAGAGCATGATCCACCAGCCCGGCTCGGGTGCCGTGCCGGGGGCGACGCGCTCCCAGATCTCACCGGCAAGGTTCTGCAGATCCATCCGGCCATGGTGCCAGTCGCGCCGAGGGGGTACCTGGGAGTGGAACCCGACTGTCCGGGGGCAGGTCACGGAGGTTCGGTGGACGACGTGTGAAATCTCTTCGGCCGGCGCATCCGCGCCGTACGGTGACGCCCATGGGAACCCGCGCCGTTGTGCCCGCACGCGTCTCGCTGACGATTCTCGCTGCAGGCGGGGTTCTGCTGCTTCCCGCACTGCCCCGCGAATCACACCTGACCGGACAGATGTATCCGGAGGTCTCGCACCTCGTGATCCCCTATGCGGTCGCTGCTGATCTCACGGTTCTCAGCGGCCTCGTGGTCCTCCTGGCGCTCTGGCGACTCCTCGCGCTCGCTGCCGGCGATCGAGCGTTCACGAGCGCGTCGCTGACATGGCTGCACGTGCTCAGGCTCGCGATCGCTCTGATGGCCGCGTTCCCCGTCATCGTGGCGCTGCATCTGCTGGTGGTCGTCTCGCTCGGCGGGCCGGGTGTGGTGCTCGCCCTGGGCGCCGGGGTGGCAGGGGGCGCAGCGGGCTTCTTCGTGGTGACCGTGATGCGCGAGGTCGTACGCGCCGAGGTGGTCGCCCGCCGCCCGTGAAGAGCACACGTGCCGCCCCGTCCGCGCGGCACCATGGCACACTGTGCCGATCCGTCGACGCCGATCGATCGGCGCCCATCCCAGGAACCAGGTGGCCCCCGCGATGCCGGATCTCGACCCCGCTCTCGCCCGCTGGATCACGGCACCGGGCGAGGATCCGCAGAATCCTCTGCTTCGTACCGTGTTCGACCTGCCCGCGCCGCCGGTCTCTGCCCGTCTGCTGGTTACGGGGCTCGGTACGTTCCGTACCTATCTCAACGGTGCTGCGACCTCCGGGGCCCGCCTGGATCCGGGCCTGACGGACCCGCGACGCCGGGTGCAGGTGTGTGACCTCGATGTCACCACGCTGCTGGCAGCGGGCCCCAACGCGCTGGGCATCGAGCTCGGGCGTGGCTTCCACGGGATGCGCACGCCGAACGTCTGGCGCTGGGAGCAGGCGCCCTGGCGCGGTCCGGTGCGGGCCTGGGCGCATCTGGAGATCGAGCTCGCCGACGGCAGCTCCCGATCCATCGCCACCGACGAGGGGTGGCGGACCCGGCCGGGGCCCATCGTCGAGGACTCGATGTACGAGGGCGAGACGTTCGCCCCCGAGGAGGCGCCCGAGGCGTGGCGGCTGCCGGACTACGACGACTCCGCGTGGCACCCGGTGCTCGTGGATTCGCCCGGCACGGGTTCCCGGATCAGGACGGCCGCACCGGCTCCGCTCCTGCAGGTCCAGGAGCAGGAGCCGGTGGTCGTCCAGGGCGAGTTCACCCCGGCCGTGGTGTCCTCGAGCCCCGAGTGCATCGTCCTGGACATGGGCCGCGTGCTCGCCGGCTGGAGCCGGTACCAGCTCGCAGCTGAGGTGGGCCTCGACGCGGAACCGGTCGAGTTCGTGGCCCGGCACGGAGAGAAGCTGCGCGATGACGGCACGGTCGATGACGACAACGAGCACATCTACACCGACCGCTTCCAGGAGGACCGGGTGCGCCTGGAACCGGCCTTCGCCCGGTCTTTCGAGCCGCAGCACAGCTACAAGGGATTCCGGTTCGTCCAGCTGGAGCCGCTTCGCGGTGACCTCGGCGGTCTCGAAGTCACCGGCGTGCTCGCCCACGCGGACCTCGCCCCCGCCAGCACGCTGAGCTCCTCCGACACCTACCTGGAGCGGTTCGATACGGCGATGAGGGCCTCGCTGGCCAACAACATGCACCATGTGCCCACCGACACCCCGATGCACGAGAAGAACGGGTGGACCGGGGACGCACTGACCTCCCTGGCGGCGATGGTCACGAGCTTCGACATGCATCGGATGCTGCGCAAATGGGCCAGAGACCAGGCAGACACGCAACGCGCCGACGGGTCGCTGGCCGTGATCGCGCCGACCCCCGGATGGGGCTACGAGGAGCTCTCCCCCGCCCCGGAGTGGACCACACTGCTGCCCGTGCTGCTCGAAGAGCTGGCCGTGGAGTACGGGGACACGGAGGCAGTGCGCGAGCACGGGCCGGAGGCCACGGAATATCTGGACTACGAGCTCTCACGCCGCGATGAGGACGGTCTCATCTCCGGTGTGCTCGGTGACTACCTCACGCCCGGCAGTCCCGGTCCGGCACCGGAGGACAAGCGGCTGACGGCCAGCCTTTTCGTCGCCAGGGCCCTGCGTGCCCTCGCCCACGCGATCGAGCTCGCGGCCACCGCCGGCGGGGAGACTCCTGGCCGCGCTCCGGTCAGCGGTGGGGAGACTCCTGGGCACGCTCCGGTCAGCGGCGGCGCTCCGGTCAGCGACGGCGAGCCGGTCAGCCACGCTCCCTCAGCCGGGGATGACGAAGCGGTCGGGGGCGGCCTCCCCGCGCCCGCTGAGCTGCGCCGGCACGCGTCCCGGCTCGAGGCCGCGGTCAACGACGTCTTCCTCGACACCGAGCATGGCCTGTACCGCGACCCGGGCTCGAATCAGTACCGCCAGACCAGCAATCTGCTGCCGCTGGCCTTCGGGATCGTGCCCGAAGAGCACATCCAGCGCGTCGTGGCGGGCCTGGTCGCGGACATCGAGGCGCGCCGGGACCATCACGACTGCGGGCACATCGGGGTGCGGTACCTGCTGCCGGTACTTTCCGAGCACGGCCACGGGGACCTGGCGCTGCGGGTGCTGTCCGCTCCCACGGCACCGGGGTGGCGGGCTTGGCTCGCCGCCGGCAACTCGACCTTCATGGAGATGTGGGAGAACCCGCGCTCGTGCTCGCACTACTTCATGGGCACGCCGGTGACCTGGATCCACGAGCACGTGGCCGGGCTGCGGCGCGGGCGCGATGGCTGGCGGGAGTTCCTGGTCGCCCCCGATCCCGATGTCCCCGTCGGCCGCGTCGCATTGACCCGCCGCACCCGCCATGGCGAGATCGCGGTGGAGGTGGATCGCGAGGCCGCGACGGTGACCGTGACCGTGCCCGCCGGGACCCGCGCCCGAGTGGTGCTGCCGGGGATCGAGCAGGTCCTCGAGGCCGGCCGGCACACCATCGGGCGCCCGGCACCGTGACACGGACGACGCCCGCCGGTGCCGGCATGTGCCGGACCCGACGGGCGTCGTGGTCGTGACCGGGATCCGCGAGGCGGACCCGCCGGTCGTCAGGGCCGGTCAGTGACCGGCCGGAGCGCTCAGATGGAGCGGATGTTCACTGCCTGCATGCCCTTGGGGCCCTGCTCGGTCTCGAACTCCACTCGCTGGTTCTCCTCGAGGTCGCGGCGGCCGGTGCCGGCGATCGCGCTGAAGTGCGCGAACACATCGGCGGAGCCGTCCTCGGGGGCGATGAACCCGTAGCCCTTGTCGGAGTTGAACCAGGTGACGATGCCAGTAGCCATGGCGATATTCCTTCGTTGTCGTGAGCCACGTTCGTGACCCGTGTATCCGTGGCGACGGCGCCGCCGCGGATGGGTGGCACCCCGGGCGTCACGCCGACCGATGCGGTCGACGCTGCCCGTGCGGGGTGCAGGTGCGGCCTCCAGGGCCGCCTGAGCCGCGGCCAGCGACAGAAAGTCGCCGATGCGGCCGAACTGGGGCCCGTAGGCCGTGTGGACCGGCGCGTCAGCGCTGCTGACGACGTGGCCGGCGTACTCTCCGGCGAGCGTGGCGACATGGGTGTCGTGATCGGCTCGGAGCCAGGAGAGGGTGGGGTGCGCTGCAACGGTCGCGGGGGCGGCCGTCGGCGCGGACGTGAGGGGTGACGTGGGGACGTCGACGTGCGGGGAAAGTGCGGAGGAGGTGATGAAGTACCAATTTCGTAGATAGTGCGACGCGACCGTCGTCGGTCCGCCTCGAGAACGAGACGTCACGCGCCGTGCGATCATCCGCTCCCAGAGCACCCGATCTCCGCGACCCGGAGGTGCGGCGCGTGCTTCCCCCGCCGTGAGGCGGGATCGTGCGAACAACTGCATTGAGCCTACGGCATGGACGGGGATGCTCGTGCACGCGTGTGATCCATCGGACGGAGGACACCCGGATCCCCTGGTCAGGCGGGAACGCGGCGCTGGGTCTCACTCCTCCCAGCGCACCTCGTCGGCGTCCTTGTCGGGCCGGAACCCTCGCCAGACGGGGTGGCGCAGCCGGCCGTCCCCGGTCCGCTCGGTGTACTGCACCTCGCCGACGAGATCCGCGCGCACCCACTGGACGTCGCGGCTGTCCGCCGCGGGCACGTCGTCCGCGGGTGGAGTCTTGCGGGTGCGGGAGCGGAGTGTGCCGGCGGCCTTCTCGAGATCGCGTTCGGTGAAACCGGTGCCGACGCGCCCGGCGTAGCTCAGCTCGCCGTCGGCGTCCGGCACGGCGATCAGCAGCGATCCGATGGTGCCCGAGCGGGCCCCTTTCCCTTCCCGCCAGCCGATGACGACCACCTCCTGGTGGCGCTCGTTCTTGATCTTGATCCAGGTGCGGCTGCGTTTTCCGGCCCGGTAGGTGCCGTCCTCCTTCTTCGCCATCACGCCTTCGAGCTGCAGCTGCTTGGACAGCTGGATCGCGTGGTCCACGTCGCCGTGGTCGGCGTGGGGCAGCTGGACGTGCTCGGCGGGTTCGGCGACCTCGTACAGCGCGTCGCGGCGCTCGCGGTACGGGGCGCGCAGCAGGGATTCGCCGCCGCGCACCAGCAGGTCGAACAGCATCACGTGGGCCTCGACCTCCTGCCGGGCGCGTTCGACGTCCCGTTCGCGCGTGAGCCCGAGCCGCTGCTGCAGGCGGGAGAAGGAGGGGCGGTCCTGGGCGTCGAGGGCCACGATCTCGCCGTCGAAGACGGTCTCGCCCTCGGCGAGGACATCGGGGTCGACGACCTCGCGCAGCTCCTGGAGCTCGGGGAAGGCATCGGTCGTGTCGTGCCCGTTGCGGCTGGTCAGGCGCACGGCGTCCTCGGTGACGGTGGCGATCACGCGGACGCCGTCCCACTTCATCTCGAAGGCCCACTCGTCCTCGTCGCGGATGTCGTCGCGGCTTCCCAGGGTGGCGAGCATGGGCGAGATCGGCTCGCTCATCTCCGTCGCGGACGAGGAGCGGCCCCGGGAGGCACCCTTCCTCGTCGAGTCCTTGGCCGCGTCGCCCTCCTCGGCCTTCCTCGTGCGCTTGTTCTTGCTCGTGCTCGTGCTCGTGCTCGTGCTCTCGCGATCGTCCTTGTTCTTGCTCTTGCTCTTGCTCGTGCTCTCGGGCTTGTCGGTGCTCTTGCCCTTGTCCTTGCCCTTGCTCGTGGACGCTCGCTTCGAGCCCGCCGCGTCGTCCTCGTCGGGCTGGTCCTTCATCAGATGCAGCAGCCAGTTGGAGTCGGCCTCCTCCTTCGCGGCAGGGGTCTTCTTCTTCCCGCCCATGCCGCCGGTCTGGATGAACGCGTAGCGCCGGGGCACCCCGCCGAGACCACCGTCCTCACGGCCGTGGCAGATCGCGATGACCTCCTTGCCCTCGCGCCACTTCTCGATCTCGATGGTGCCGGCATCCCAGATCGTGACCTCTCCCCCGCCGTACTCCTCCTTCGGGATCGTGCCCTCGAAGGTGCCGTACTCCAGGGGGTGGTCCTCCGTCTGGACGGCGAGACGGTTCACGTCGACCTCGAGCGGCGGACCCTTGGGCACCGCCCAGGAGACCAGCACGCCCTCGTGCTGAAGCCGGAAGTCCCAGTGCAGGCGGGAGGCGTGATGCTCCTGGATGACGAACATCGGCTCGTCGGCATCCAGGGCGTCCTGGGCATCCTCGGAGGCGCCCGGACTCGCCTCGGGCACGGGCTCGGGCGTCTTGTCGGGGTCCCGCTTGGAGCGGTAGACCTCCAGCCAGTCCCGGGCGCGATCGGCCGACGGGGAGTCGTCCTCGCCGGACCCGTCGTCGCCGGCGTCCTCGCCGTAGCCCAGCGGGGCGATCGGGTCGAGGCCGTCCTCGACGCGCTCGAGCACCTCCTCGAACTCGAGGTGGTCGAGGTCCGGGTCCTCGATCTCCTCCCAGGTGCGCGGCGCGGCGACCGTCGGCCGCAGTCGCCCGCGCAGGGAGTAGGGGCACACGGTGGTCTTCTTGCCGTTGTTCTGGGACCAGTCCACCAGCACCTTGCCCTCGCGCAGGGACTTCTTCATGTCGCTGACGACGTGGTCGGGATGATCCGCCTCCAGGGCGCGGGCCAGCTGGTGGGCGACGTCGGAGACCTCCTCGGAGGTGCTGGTGCCATCCAGGGGCGCGTACAGGTGGATGCCCTTGGACCCGGAGGTGACCGGGACGGCGTCCAGGCCCATGTCCGTGAGGATCTCGCGGCACCACTGGGCCACCCGCGCGCAGTCGGCCAGCTCCGCGCCCTTGCCGGGATCGAGGTCGAGCACCAGGCGGTCGGGGTTTGCCGGTTCGAGGTCGTCGTCGAAGCGCCACTGCGGGGTATGGATCTCCAGGGCGGCCAGCTGGGCGAGCCAGACCAGCACCGCGGTCTCGTCGACCAAGGGGTAGGTCGAGGGCCCGTCGCTGTGCTCGATATCCGCCCGCGGCATCCAGTCGGGCGCGAAGTCCTCCAGGTCCTTGCGGAAGAAGACCTTGCCGGGATCGTCCTCGGTGCCGACCCCGTCGACCCATCGCTTGCGGGTCGCCGGACGCCGCGTGGCCTGCGGGATCAGCACCGGGGCGACGCGCCGGTAGTAGTCGATCACCTCGCCCTTGGTGGTGCCCGTGGACGGATAGAAGACCTTGTCGAGATTGGACAGGCGCAGCTCGCGCCCCTCGACCTCGACCCGCTGTTCTCCGGTAGCCATGGGGACACTGTGCCGCAGGTCATGCGATCCGTCACGAGGATCCCCTGCGAGCTGCCCGCTCACGAGTCCGCGTCGGCCGGCTCCTCGGGCCCGGGCTCCCATCGCAGCAGATCCCCGGGCTGGCACTGAAGCACCTCGCACAGCGCCTCCAGCGTGGAGAAGCGCACCGCCTTGGCGCGGCCGTTCTTGAGCACGGCGAGATTGGCGGGGGTGATGCCGATGCGCTCGGCGAGGTGCCCGACGGACATCTTGCGGCGCGCGAGCATCACGTCGATGTCGACGACGATCGCCATCAGATGACCTCGTCGAGCTCGGACTGCAGATTCCGCGCCCTGGCGAGGGCCTCGGTGGCCTGGGCCAGCAGCTGGCGCTGGACGTAGACCACCAGCGCGACCCCGGCGATCACCAGGGACGCGCCGCACAGGAGGCCCACGAGGCCGGGAGCCACCTCGTCCCCGGGCGTGGTGCGGTTGGCGACGGCGGCGATCACCGCGATCGCGAACGGGAAGAGTGCCTCGACGGCGATGGCGCCGATGATGAGGTCGACGTAGCGGAACGAGCGGCGGGAGAAGACCCGGCCGCGGCGCACCAGAGTCAGCAGTCGCAGGATGCTCACGCCCACGACCTGCAGCGCGAGCACGGCCAGCACGGCGATCCCGGTCAGGAGCGTCGCCGTGAGCGCGGAGACCCCCGATCCGGTCATGTCCCGCCACAGCAGCGGCACGATGACGAGCTGGACCGCGAGCGCTCCGGCGAGCGCGAGCCAGATGATGACCCGCAGGACCTGGACGCTGATCGTGCCCATGACACCTCCTTTATCGAACGACGGCAACAATCTATCGTTTATCGATGGGCTTGGCAAGCGATCGGCGGGCAGCGGGCAGCGGCAGGCGGCCGCTGGGCGAGGCAGACGCCCCGGGCGGAGGAACTGACGGCACCCGCCGACCTACCGACCGTCACTGGTCCGGTGCGCCGACGTCGTGGTGTGATGGAGTATGCGCGCGATATGGAGCGGTGAGATCACGTTCGGACTCGTGAACGTGCCGGTGAAGCTGTATGGAGCGACCCGGTCGCACGACGTCTCCCTGCACCAGGTCCACGATGAGGACCACGGCCGGATCCGCTACAAGCGGGTGTGCGAGGTGTGCGGCCGCGAGATCGACTACGACCACATCGAGAAGGCCTACGACGACGGCGACAAGACCGTGATCCTCACCGACGAGGAGCTGGATTCCCTGCCGGCCGAGGACAACGACGAGATCGACGTGGTCCAGTTCGTGCCCGACGAGCAGATCGATCCCATCCTGCTGGGCACCTCCTACTTCCTCGAGCCCGTCGGCCGCTCATCGAAGGCCTACGTGCTGCTGCACAGCACGCTCGAGGACACCGAGCGCACTGCGGTGGTCACGTTCACGCTGCGCACCCGGACGCGCCTGGGAGTGCTGCGTATTCGCGATGACCTGCTGGTGCTGCAGACGCTGCGCTGGCCGGAGGACCTGCGCGAGGCGGATTTCGGCCCTTCGAAGTCGAAGGTCAGCAAGAAGGAGAAGACGATGTCCGCCGCGCTGGTCGAGCAGTTCAGCGGCGACTTCGAGCCCGAGCAGTTCACCGACGAGTACCAGGCTCAGCTGCAGGAGCTGGTGGACGCCAAGCTCGAGGAGGGCGACACGGTCGATACTGACGAGACCTTCGGCGAGGAGCGCGCGCAGCAGGAGGAGAAGGAGGACGGGAAGGTCCTCTCCCTCATGGACGCTCTGGAGCGCAGCGTGCAGAAGCGACGCGGAGGCGGGACGGCCGGCGAGGACTCGGGTGACGAGGCCGGAGACGATAAGGACGGCGCCGACTCCGACGAGAGCAAGGGCTCCTCTAGCCGGGGCCGGAAGCGCTCCAGCAGCAAGAGCTCTGGGGACAAGAGCTCTGGGGACAAGAGCTCGAGCAGCAAGAGTTCGGGGTCCAAGAGTTCCGGCAGCAGGAAGTCCGGATCTAACAGCTCCAGCTCCAGCTCGAAGAAGTCGGACTCGAGCTCGACGTCCAAGAAGTCCACATCGAAGAGCTCCGGCTCCAAGAGTTCCGGCTCCAAGGGCTCGTCGAAGAGTTCGAAGAAGAAGGCTTCCTGACTCAGCGCAGGGTCTCGGCGAGCTGTGCCGCCGTCAGCTCGCGGTCGGCCAGCACGAGGCGGATAGCGTGCGGATCCGGGTTCCCGGCGTCCGGCGCACGATGGCGCAGCGTGAGGCCGACCTTCTCGGCCACCCGGCGCGAGGCCGTGTTGTGCTCGAGCAGGTATGCCACCACCGGGATCTCGGGGCGATGCGCCCTCGCCGCCTCCAGCGCCGCCCGCGATACTTCCGTGGCGTACCCATGTCCATGGGCCTCCGGAGCGAAGCGATAGCCGAGGTTCCAGAAGGCATCCGCGGCAGACGCGCCCAGCAGACGGCAGCCGGCGTGCCCGATGAAGGTACGGCTCTCCGCCTCCCGCACCATCCACGGACCAAGGCCGTCGCTTTCCCACGCTGTGATCCAGCGACCCAGCATCGCGCCCGTCGTGGACGGTTCCGTATGGCGCAGGGAGGGGAAGTGCGTCCACACGCGCGGGTCCGCGTAGATCTCATGCAGGGGCTCGATGTCCTCCATGGTGGGGACGTCGAGGAGGAGACGATCGGTGCGCTGCGATCGCCCGGTGTGCGATGACAGGGGACGTGGAGACGACTGGTGAACCCGTTGCGAAGTGTCCTGTGAAGAAGAATTCTGCGAGTCCACGGCCCCACCTTCTCACCCAGCACCGTCCCCCGATCTACCGACGCGCACTGCTCGGAGCCCTAGCTGCTACTTGATCCCGGTGCTCGAGATCCCCTGGACGAACTGCCGCTGGAAGACCAGGAACACCGCCAGGATCGGCAGCACCGTGATGGTTGCGACCGCCATCACCGCTCCCCACGGTGAGGCGAAGGCCGGGTTGTTCGTCAGGGTCGACAGCGCCACGGGGACCGTGAAGCTCTCGTTGCCCTGCAGTACGACCATCGGCCACAGGAAGTCGTTCCAGCGGGTCATGAACGCGAGGATCACCAGCACTCCGACCAGCGGCCCCGAGGTCGGCAGCACGACGGATAAGAATGCCCGGAACTCCCCGGCACCATCGACCCTGGCCGCCTCGATCAGAGCGTCGGGCACACCGAGCATGAACTGGCGGGCGATGAAGATTCCGACCACGTCGAAGGCGGTGGGCAGGATGACCGCCCACGGCGAGTCGACCAGTCCCAGCCGGGCGACGACCAGGAAGGACGGCACGAGCGTGACCTGGATCGGGATCATGATGGTCACCATGAACGCGGCATAGAGGATTCCCTTGCCGGTGAAGCGGAACTTGGCCAGGGCATACCCGGCCCCCAGCGAGACGACGACCGAGAGCGCCGTGGTCACGCACGAGATCAGCAGGGAGTTGCCGATCCACCTCCACACCGGCTGGGTCGAGAACACCTCGGTGTAGTTCGACAGCGTGGGCTGATCGGGCCAGAGGTAGAACTCGGCGCTCTGGGACTGGCCCCCCGGGGTCAGTGCGGAGACCACCATCCAGTACAGCGGGAAGACCATGAGCGCGGCGAGGATCGCGAGGACTGCGAACAGCAGCCAGTGCCGCCGCGGGCGGGTGCTCCTCAGCCCGGACCGGTCACCCTCCCCCGGCGAGACGGCACGGGGCCTCGGCGTGGTCATCGTGCTCATAGGAAGCTCTCCGCTCGCTTGGTGGCTCGCTGGCGCAGCAGCGTGAAGATCAGCAGGATCGCGACCAGGACGAGGCCCAGCGCCGCGGCGTAGCCCATCCGGGCGTCCTGGAACGCAGAACGGAACACGTACTGGATCAGCACGGTGGTGGAGAAGCCGGGCCCTCCCCCGGTCATCACGTAGATGATGTCGAAGGCCTGCAGGGAGAACACGACGTTGAGGATCAGCAGGATCGACGTGGTCGGCGTGAGCATTGGGATCGTGACCGATCGCAGCCGCGCCCACTTGCCCGCGCCGTCGATCGAGGCTGCCTCCTTGACCTCTCGGGGGATGGACTGCAGCGCACCGAGGTAGATCACCATGCAGAATCCGATACGGGTCCACACCACCACGATGATCAGCGTGAACATGGCCATGCTGGGTGAGGTCAGCCAGGGCATCCTGCCCAGGCCCAGCAGCTCCAGGAAGTTGTTGGCGACGCCGTAATCGGTGTTGAAGATCCACGACATCACGACGCCCACGACCACTCCGGCCGCGACCATCGGCACGAAGAACATCGCGCGCAGCACTCCCCTGCCGACGAGCGGCCGATTCAGCGCGATGGCGAGCGCCAGTCCGATGATCATCGCCGTGGGCACGGTGCCGACGGTGAAGATCACGGTGTTCACCAGGGCTGTGCGGAACAGGGCGTCCGAACCCATCTGGGCGAAGTTGTCCACGCCGACCCATTCGCCATCGCCGAGGGTCTGGGTGTCCTGGAAGCTCAACGTGATCGCGATGATGATCGGGATCAACGAGAAGGCGGCGAACAGCAGCGCCGCCGGGCCGACGAACACATAGGGTGCCAGGCGGCCCCGGTTGGGCCGGGGCCGCTCCGCCGCAGGCCCGGGGGCGGTCACGGCGGACGGTTCGACCGCGGTGTCGATCGTGGAGTCAGCGGGATGTGACACTGCGCATCGCCTCCATCATCTGTGCGGAGGTCTCCTGCGGCGTGAGCTCGCCGAGCAGACACAGGTCCAGGTAGTCGGCGAACACGGTGTTCAGAGAGCTGAAGAACTCTCCGGACTGCGCCTTGACCATGGACAGCGGGATGGTGGTGCCCTGGTCGATGAACCGCTGCATGACCTCGGAGTGGTCGGCGTAGTCGATCGCGGCCGCATCCAGTGAGGTCCGCGAGGGGATCCAGTTGCCTTCGTGGCAGAACTCGCGGATGTTCTCGCGGCTGGTCATGTACGCCACCAACTCGGCGGCGAGCTCCGGGTTCTTCGAGGACCGCGTCACGGCGAGCGCGTTGCCGCCGAGGTCCGAGGCCTCCCCGACGTTCCTGATCATCGGGGCGGTCCCCCACTGGCCCGGTTTCGCCTCGTCGAAGGGGGCGATGGCCTCCGGGTTGGTGAGCACCATGCCGATCTGCCCGGTGCTGAAGAGGTCGTGGGCGACCGGCCCACCCCCGGATTTGCTCATGTTGCTGGGGCTGACGAGCCCGTCGGCGTACCAGCGCCTGCCGAACTCGAGGGCGCCGATGGCTTCCTCGGTGTCCATGGACGGGGTGAGCCCGTCCTCTCCGAGGAAGGCACCGCCGTTCTGATAGATCAGCGGCATCCAGCGGTACGCCGTCTCCGATCCGCTCCAGCCGTAGCCGAAGGCATAGCTGCCGGTCACCTGCTTCACCTCGGCCGCGATCTCGAGGAACTCGTCCCAGTTCCAGGCGTCCTCCAGTGCGGTCGGGGGCTGCACGCCGATCTGGTCCATGACGTCCCGGTCATAGAAGGTGATGAAGTTGTCGGTGTGCTGGAAGATCCCGAAGATGCCGTTCTCCCGCTCCCCGATCGCCCAGAACGGGTCCGACCAGTCCTCGCGGTAGTCAGCTGGGATCGCACCGGAGAGATCGACCAGGCTGCCGTTGGCGGCGTACCGGCCGATCTGCTGCGGGGTGATCCGGATGATGTCGGGGGCCAGATCTGCGGCCAGGCGCGTGATGAACCACTGGTGGAAGGCACCGGTGGTCACCTCCACCGCCACCGAGGTGCCCGGATGGTCCGCGACGAAGCGGTCGGCGATGCTCTGGTACGTCTCCAGATCCGTGGGAATGTTCCAGGACGACAGCCGCAGGTGCTGCGTACCGGTGTCGCCGCCGCCGCAGGCGGCGAGCGCACCGGCCATGGAGATGCCGGCGACCGCCAGGATCTGGCGCCGACCGGGTCGGATTCTGTTCACGCTGTCACTCTCCTTTGAGTCGCGGACCCTCACGTGCGGCGGGCGCTCACCTCACCCCGTGCTCCCCTGCCCCTCGGCGCAGCGGCTCCGGCAACAGCTCTTCATTCGCGGCCAGCAGCTCCTCGGTCATCGCGCGGGCCTGGTCGAGGGTCACCTGCGCGGCGGTCAGCGGGTCCAGCGCCACGGCGTGGTGGACGTGCTCGACGTCGCCGTCCAGGGCGGCGCGCACCGCGAGGGTCTGCACATTGACGTTGGTGCGGTTGACCGCGGCGAGCTGCGGGGGCAGCTGCCCGATCGCGGTGGGCTGGACCCCGCGCGCATCGACCAGGCAGGGCACCTCGACGCAGGTATCGGCGGGGAGGTTCTCGATCAGTGCGCCGTGGTTGGGCACGTTGCCGTGTATGACGCTCGGCGTGCCGGTGACGATCGAGTTGATGATCTGGGCGCCGTACTCGAGAGAGGGGGCGAGCTCGGCCTTGAGCTTGGTGAGCTGGCCGTCGATGTCGCCCTGGTCGTCATGGGCGGCGCAGATCTCGTAGTAATCCCAGCGCTCGGGGATGAACTCGCGGACCAGATCGGGGTTCTTGCGGAAGTAGGGCAGGTATTCGGAGGCGTGGTGGCTGGATTCGGTCTGGAAGTAGCCGAAGGCCTCCATGATCGCGGTGCGGACCTGCTCGTTGCCGCCCTCGTAGGTGCTGGCGGTCTCGGCGGCCTCGCTGTGGTCGCCGTCGTCTCCGGCGAGCTCGGCGGCAGCGCGGCCGCGCTGGTGTCGCGCTGCCATCACCTCGCGCAGCCTCGGGTAGAGGTCCTCCTGGCCGTGCATGAACTCGAGGATCCAGGCCTGATGGTTGATGCCGGCGCAGCGGTAGGAGATCTCCTCGTAGGGCACCTCGAGAGTGCGCGCCAGCATGCGGGTGGTGCCCTGGACGCTGTGGCAGAGGCCGACGGTACGCAGCCCCTTGGTGTTCAGGAACGCCGTCGCCATCGCCATCGGGTTGGCGTAGTTGATGAACGTCGCCTGCGGGCACACCTCGAGGGCGTCGGCGGCGATCGCCTCATAGGCGGGCACGGATCGCAGGAAGCGGAACACACCGCCGGGGCCGACGGTGTCGCCGACGGTCTGGTCGATGCCGTACTTCCGCGGGATCTCGACGTCGTGCCGGTAGGACTCCACGCCGCCCACCTGGAAGGTGATGATGACGATGTCGGCCCCCTCCAGGGCGGCGCGACGGTCGGTGGTCTCCTCGATGGTGGTCGGGAAGCCGTGGTGATCGACGAGTTCGCGGGCGGCGCGGGCGACCGGACCGAGCTTGTCGGGGTTGATGTCCATCAGGCACAGCGTCGCCTCGCGCAGCGCCGGGAAGCTGAGGATGTCCCCGATCAGGCGGAAGGGGAACACGAAGCCACCGGCACCGATGATCGTGATCTTCGGGGCGGGCAGGAACGTCCGGTCGGCCGACGGGGCGGTCGCGGGCTGCGCGGCGGGCGACGTGGAGGAAGCGGATGAGGGGGCGGGCGCGGAGGACGGCACTGTCGAAGTCATGCGTTCACGCTAGGCAGTGGGCTCCCGGAGTTCTCGCGTCATCCTGCGCGGAACTTCCAGGATCCTTCGATCCCGGGCGTACAGTGCGGCCATGACGACGCAGTCATTCACGCCCGATCCGGTCATCACGCAGGAACCGGCCCTGTGGTGCCGACGCGGCACCCCGCCGCGCATGGAATCCATGCACCGCCACAACGACATCGAGCTCAATGTGGTCCTCAGCGGACAGCTGCGGTATCTGATCTCCGGCCGCCAGCTGGTCGTCCCGGCGGGGCACATCGCGATGTTCTGGGCCGCGCAGCCGCACGGCCTGGTCGGGTCGTGTCCGGGTGACGTGTGCTGGGTGCACGTGCCGCTGTCCACGGCGCTGTCGTGGAACCTTCCCCAGCAGGAGTTCGCCGAGCTGGCCCGTATGGAGCCGCTGGTGATCGAGGCGGGGGCACTGGGCCGCCGGCTGGAGCAGATGGTCTCAACCTGGCTCGAGGAGTACCGCGACCCGGAGCAGGCGGAGATCGCCCTGCTCGAGATCCAGGCGATGATCCGCCGGGTCGTGCGCTCCGGCGCCGCCACGGCGGGGCATGCCGGCCAGGGTGCCGCCGAGCCGGAACACGCCGACCGCGATCCGACGTGCCACAGCAGTCGCCACGGCCTGGCAGGCGCGGCTGATGAGCCCGCGCCGTCTGAGCCCGCACCGTCGCCTCGTGCCCGGCACGTCATGGAGATGGCGCAGTTCGTGGTCGCCTCCTTCCGGGAGGAGCTGACGGTGGGCGAGATCGCCGCGGCGGTGCATCTGACGCCCTCGCATGCGATGACGGTCTTCCGCCGCGCGGTGGGGGTGACGCTCGGGGACTACGTGACCATGTGCCGGGTCGCGGAGGCGCAGCGGCTGCTGCTGACCACGTCGATGACGTCGGCCCAGATCGCCGCGGCCTCCGGGTTCGGTTCACTCAGCAGCTACTACGCGCACGTCACCGCCGCCTGCGGGATGCCGCCGCGGGAATACCGCCGCCTCGCGGGATAGGCCGCGACCGCTTCGCGCGCGGAGCCGTCGCCGCCTCCGGCATGTGCAGTGAGTCGCCCGCTCAGCTCTCCTCGAGGCTGCTGGCGGACCGCTGCTCCTCGCGCACCTCGCGCAGCATCTCCAGAGCGTCCGTGAGATCCGCCTGCAACGTCGAGACCTGGGCTCGCAGCTCGGTCAGCTCGTGATGCGCCGGTGCGGGGCGCTCCTCATGCGCGGCGACGCTCTCCTCATGCGCCGGCGCCGTGCCCGCCTCGTGTCCCGGTGCTGGGCCCGACTCATGCGCGGCGACCTGCTCGGGCCAGGCCTCGGGGTTGTCGCGCAGGTGCTGCATGGAATCGACGATGACGGCGACGAACAGGTTCAGCACCGTGAAGGCGGCCAGCAGGATGAACGGGATGAAGAAGGCCCATGCCCACGGATGGGTCTCCATCACCGGGCGTACGATCCCCATCGACCAGCTCTCCAGCGTGAGCACCTGGAAGAGGGTGTACGCGGAATCGCCCATGCTGCCGAACCACTGCGGGTGGGTCTGGCCGAACATGGAGGTGGCCATCACCGAGCCGATGTAGAAGATCAGCCCCAGCAGCGCACCGATCGAGGCGAGGCCCGGGATGGCGCCGGCCAGCGCCTCGATGACGAACCGCAGCCGCTTCACGAGCGAGATCAGACGCAGCACCCGCAGCGTGCGCAGCACCGAGAGCCCGCCGGATTCCGGGATGAGCGCGATCGCGACCACGATCAGGTCGAAGACGTTCCAGCCGGAGCGGAAGAAGCGTCCGCCCTTGGCGACGAGCTTCAGGGCGAGCTCGATGACGAACACCGTCAGGCACACCGAGTCCAGCACCGTGAGCAGGGCGTCGCCGCGGCCGTGCCCCCAGGGCGTGGTCTGCAGGCCGAGGATCGCCGCGTTGGCGAGGATGACACCGACGACCAGACGCTGCACGGACGCGTGCTCGACGAAGCCGTCGACGCGTTCGCGCCATCCGACCCCCGATGACTCTGATGACGTCATCACCTGTTCCGACCCCTCCTGCTGGGAGGCCTCGACACGGCCCCGCCCGGTTCGTCGTCCCCCGGGGCTCACCGTCACCCGCGAGGAGCATTCACCGCGTCAGGGTACTGGGCGAGGTCCGGCATGTCCTGGGTGCCTCCGGCCCGTCGCAGCGCCTCGTCCGCATGCTCGTCAGGGCGAACGCTCCCAGCACACCGGCTGATAAGTTCGCCGCCACGATCCGCCATCGGCCGAAGGAGCCCCTCATGACCGTCGTCGTCACCGCCGTGTTCTACCCCAAGCCCGACAGGAAGCAGGATCTCGCCGACGCCATGCAGCGCGGGATCGCCGCCGTGCACGAGGAGAAGGGCTGCGAGCTCTACGCCATCCACGACGCCGAGGACGGCACGATCACCATGATCGAGAAGTGGACGAGCGCGGAGGATCTCGGCACGCACGCCGGCGGAGAGGCCGTGACGCTGCTGAACGAGGACATCGCCGACCTCATCGAGAAGCCGACGCTGGTGACCCGCATGACCCCGATCGCCGCCGGCACGGAGGCCCAGGGCCAGCTCTGAGGCCGACTCTTCCCTCAGCAGCAGTCGTGCGGGTCCTGGTGCGGCTCGATCTCCCCGGTCAGCGCCGCGACCGGTTGCTTGCACGCGTCACCGCGCCAGGCTTCCAGCCCCTCGCGCACGGCGAAGGCGGCGATCACGAACGCGGCGACCGCGTCGGCCCACCCCCAGCCCAGCACGCTGTTGAGCACCAGCCCGATCAGCACCGCCGCCGAGAGGTACGCGCAGATCAGGGTCTGCTTGGAGTCGGAGACGGCCGACGGTGAGCCCAGCTCCATGCCGGTGCGGCGCTCGAACCAGGAGAAGGCCGGCATGATGATCACGCTGACCGCGGCGAGTGCGATGCCGACGCTCGAATGCTCCGCCGCGTCCACACTCAGCAGTGACCTGGTCGCATCGACCGTCACGAACGCGGCCAGCGCGAAGAAGGACACGGCGATCACGCGCAGCGCCACCTGTTCACGCTTGTCAGGATCGGGCCCGGCGAACTGCCACGCCACGGCCGCGGCGGAGAGCACCTCGACGATCGAGTCGAGCCCGAACCCCACCAAGGCGGCCGACGAGGCGATCCGCCCGGCAGTCAGGGCCACGACGGCCTCGATGACGTTGTAGGTGATCGTCGCCGCGACGATCCAGCGGATCCGGCGCTGCAGGACGGCGCGGCGCGCGGCATCCGGGCCGGTCGTGGTCACAGGCATCGGCACTCCTCTCCCGTGCAGCACTCGGGGTCCAGGGCGAGGCATGCACGCAGCATCTCGCTGAGCGCGCCGGCCAGGCGGGGATCGGCGAGCCGGTACCAGACCCGTCGGCCCTCGCGCTCCCGCTCGACGAGCCCGCATCCGCGCAGGCACGCGAGCTGGTTCGACATCACCTGGCGGGAGACGCCCAGGGCGTCGGCCAGGTCACTGGGCAGGGCCGGGGCCTCCCGCAGCGCCAGCAGGATGCGGGCGCGGGTGTCGTCGGCCAGCGCATATCCCAGCCGGGCCAGCGAGGCGGTGTGGGTGCGGTCAGCGGTCTCGATCACGCGAGAGACAATACACGCTTCTCTGTACTGTGAGGTTCTGCTCGTCTCGCGGCCGCTTGTGCCCGGCGCCGCGGAACGTGCCGGTGAGGCGGTGCGTCCAGGGGCGATGGACGGCATAGACTCGGCGGCACCGGCAGGTTCCTTCCCGTGATTCCCCGCGGATCATCGCTCCGCCTCGGGCACCCCTGCCGCCCGGCACGCCGACCGGCGCGCCGCACGTCCCACCGTGGCGACGCCGCGTCGCCACCGCTGTCTACGAGGACATGTGATGACCACAGCTACCGAGGCGCCCCGCAGTTTCTCCCCGCGCGTGGCCCTGCAGAAGGTCGGCACCTCCCTGTCGAACATGGTGATGCCGAACATCCCCGCCCTGATCGCCTGGGGCATCCTCACCGCGTTCTTCATCCCCGAGGGCTGGACGCCGAACGAGCCGCTGGCCAGCGTCGTCGGCCCGATGATCCACTACCTGCTGCCGCTGCTGATCGCCAACACCGGTGGCCGGATGATCTACGAGGCGCGCGGTGCCGTGGTCGGCGTCATCGCCACCATGGGCGTCATCGCCGGCTCGGATTGGCTGATCGACCAGGAGAACGCCCGCGCGCTGGAGCAGTGGCTCGCGGGTGGCAACCCTGAGTCCGAGTTCCAGGCCCTGGGTCAGGTGCACATGTTCATCGGCGCCATGATCATGGCGCCGCTGGCCGCATGGGTGATGAAGAAGCTCGACCAGCTGTGGCAGGAGCGCATCCCCGCGGGCTTCGAGATGCTCGTGAACATGTTCTCCGCCGGCATCGTCGGCTTCCTCCTGCTGGTCGCCGGCTTCTTCGGCCTCGCCCCGCTGGTCAACGGCCTGATGAACCTGCTCTCAGCCGGCGTGGAGTCCCTGGTCAACGCCCACCTGCTGCCGCTGGTCTCGATCCTCATCGAACCCGCCAAGGTCTTCTTCCTCAACAACGCCATCAATCACGGCGTCCTCACCCCGCTGGGCCTCAGCGAAGTCGGACAGAACGGGAAGTCCGTCCTGTTCCTGCTGGAGGCGAACCCCGGCCCGGGCGTCGGCATCCTGCTGGCCTACACCTTCTTCGGCCGGGGCGCGGCCCGTGCTTCCGCCCCTGGCGCGACCATCATCCAGTTCTTCGGCGGCATCCACGAGATCTACTTCCCCTACGTGCTCATGAAGCCCGTTCTGATCCTCGCCGCCATCGGCGGTGGCATGGCCGGCGTCGCGGTCAACGTCCTGTTCGAGACCGGTTTGAGGGCACCGGCGGCTCCGGGCTCGATCTTCGCGATCTTCGTCGTGGCAGCGCGCGACTCGTACCTGGGCATCTCCCTGGCGGTGCTGGCCGCAACCGCGGTGAGCTTCGCACTCTCGGCGCTGCTGCTGCGCATGGGCGCGCAGGACGACGGGGACATCGCCGGCGCCACCGCCAAGATGGAGCAGATGAAGGGCAAGAAGTCCTCGGTCTCGGGCGCCCTCACCGGTGTCGGTGCGGGGGCCGCCGCCGTCGCAGGCGCGACCGACGCCTCCGGTCACACCGGGCCCATCCAGCGGATCGTCTTCGCCTGCGACGCCGGCATGGGCTCCTCGGCCATGGGTGCGACGGTGCTGCGCAAGAAGGTGCGCGCGGCCGGTTTCGAGGAGGTGGAGGTCACCAACAAGGCCATCTCGAGCCTGTCCGACGAGTGGGACGTGGTGGTCACCCAGAAGGAGCTGACCGACCGTGCCCGTCAGCGCACCGGCTCGGCCGTCCACGTCAGCGTCGACCAGTTCATGAACTCGCCGCGCTACGACGAGGTGGTCGACCTGGTCGAGCAGCGCAACAATCCCGATGCCGCGCCAGAGAGCGGCACTGCGGCCGCGGCCGTCCAGGCCCCGGAGGCGGGCGCATCCGATGCCGACCCTGACGCCGACGCCGCCGAGCCGGAGATCCTCTCCCCCGCCAGCATCGTCCTCTCCGGCAGCGCGACGGACTCCGCCTCCGGCATCGACGAGGCCGGCGGCCTGCTGGTCACCGCAGGGGCCGTGGACGAGGGCTACATCGCCGCGATGCACGACCGGGAGGCCTCCGTCTCGACGTTCATGGGCAACGGCCTGGCCATCCCCCACGGCACCAACGAGGCGAAGTCCACCATCAAGCGCTCGGCCATGTCGTTCGTCCGCTACCCCGGCGGCATCGACTGGAACGGCAACGAGACGAAGTTCGTCATCGGGATCGCCGGGGTCGGCGACGAGCACCTCACCCTGCTCCAGAAGGTCGCCATGACCTTCTCCGACCCCGCCCAGGTCACCCGCCTGGAAGAGGCCACCACGGCCGAGGAGATCCTGGCCATCTTCAGCGACGACGAGGAGTGATCAGACCATGAAGGCAGTGCATTTCGGAGCAGGGAACATCGGCCGCGGGTTCGTGGGTCTGCTGCTGCACGAGGCAGGGTACGAGGTGGTCTTCGCCGACGTCGCGGACGAGCTCATCGCCTCGCTGCAGGAGGCGGATTCGTACGCGGTCCGCACCGTCGGCCAGAGCCCGGACGAGACCGTGGTCGACGGCTTCCGAGCGATCAACTCCACGAAGGATGCCGACGCGCTGACGGCGGAGATCGCCTCGGCCGACGTCGTCACCACGGCCGTGGGCGCGCACATCCTGCGCTTCGTCGCCCCGGCGATCGCCGCCGGTATCGCGGCCCGCCCCGACGGGGCACCCCGGGTCGCGGTGATGGCGTGCGAGAACGCGCTGAACGCCACCGATCTGCTGGAGCAGGAGATCCGCGCCGGCTACCAGGGTGAGGATCTCGAGGACAAGGCTCTGTTCGCGAACACGGCCGTGGACCGGATCGTCCCGGTCCAGCCCGCAGGGACGGGCCTGGACGTGATCGTCGAGGACTTCCACGAGTGGGCAGTGGACCGCCGTCCCTTCGATGGCCACGAGCCGGACATCCCCGGCATCACCTGGGTCGAGGATCTGGGCCCCTACATCGAGCGCAAGCTCTTCACCGTCAACACCGGCCACGCCACCGCCGCCTGGCACGGCTGGGCGGCGGGGCACGCGCGGATCGCCGATGCCGTCTCCGACAGCCGGGTCCACGGCCGCGTCAAGGCCGTGCTCTCCGAGACCTCCGCACTGCTGGTGGCCAAGCACGGTTTCGACGAGGACACGCAGGCCGAGTACGCGGCCAAGGCCATGAATCGCTTCGCCAACCCGCACCTGCCGGACCCCGTCGAGCGGGTGGGACGAGCGCCGCTGCGCAAACTCTCCCGGCACGAACGGATCATCGGCCCGGCCGCGGAGCTCGCCGAGCTGGGCCTGGGCACCGATGGGCTCCTGGCCTCGTTCTCCGCCGCCCTCGCCTTCACACCGGACGGAGACGACGAGGCCGACCGGCTGCAGGAGATCCTCCGCTCCCAGGGTCCCGAGAGCGCCGCCACCGCGATCACGGGACTCGAGGAGTCGCATCCGCTGTTCGCACAGGTGCGGGACGCCATCGCGGCCCGGCAGTCCGCGCTCTGAGCGGATATATTCCACACCGCACCCATACGCACCGGCGCGGGACCTCGCGCCGAGAGACCGTCGCGACCCCGCGGCGGCCCATCGAAAGGCAGAGAACATGGCAGAGCGTACCGTCACGATCGCCAGCGCCTCCGGGCTCCACGCACGCCCCGCAGGGATCTTCGCGCAGGCCGCCGGCGAACAGCCTGCGACCGTGACCATCGAGAAGGTCGGCGGCAATGCCGTGCAGGCCTCCAGCATGCTGATGCTGATGACCCTGGGTGCTGCGCAGGGCGACGAGGTCACGCTGCGCGCCGAGGGCGAGGGTGCCGAGGAGTCGGTCAACGCGCTGGCGGATCTGCTCGAGAAGGACCTCGACGCCCAGGAGTGAGGCGCGGTCCACGGCAGCCTGGGCCTGCCGCCAGACCCGGTCGGCCCCGGCCAGGCAGGCAGGCCCGGTAGGCCACGACCGGCACCGGCACCGGCACCGGCACAACTAATTGGCCGTCAGCGCAGGAGCACGACCCATATCGGGGGTGACTCGACGCTGACGGCCAATTTTTGTCGAAGCCCGGGAGGCTGGTACCCGGGCATAGAGGCTGGTGCCCGGGCATGGAGGCTGGAGTTCGCGCCCCGGCGCTGGGTCTCAGCCCGTCACAGCCCCAGCTCGCCGAGGACCGGCAGGCC
Source organism: Brachybacterium sp. SYSU DS0246 (assembly GCF_059391765.1). Lineage (NCBI taxonomy): Bacteria > Bacillati > Actinomycetota > Actinomycetes > Micrococcales > Dermabacteraceae > Brachybacterium > Brachybacterium sp. SYSU DS0246. Next base: position 130,515 of record NZ_JBZXYT010000008.1, read on the forward strand.
GGCACGGACAGCGTGCTGGGCCTCCTCGGCGGTGCGGGCGGCCACCGCCTTCGCGGCCAGCTCCTTGGCCTGAGCCAGGTCCACCGTCGAGAGCACTCTGGCGACGGCCGGCAGGGAGCGCGGGGTCATCGACAGGCTGTTGACGCCCAGGCCCACGAGCACCACAGCCAGCCCCGGGTCGCCGGCGGCCTCGCCGCAGACGCCGACGGGCTTGTTCGCGCTCTCCCCGAAGGCGTCCGGGTCCCCTCCGGCGGCGCGTGCCCCGTCGCAGCTGGCCTTGACCAGGGACAGGACCGCGGGCTGCCACGGGTTGTTCAAGTGCGCGAGGGATCCCAGCTGGCGGTCCGCCGCCATCGTGTACTGGGTGAGGTCGTTGGTGCCGATCGAGACGAAGTCGCACGCACTCAGATGGCGGTCCGCGGTGATCGCGGCGGACGGCGTCTCGACCATGATCCCGGCCGGGCTCAGGCCGCGCTCGGCGCACAGGGCCGCGAAGTCCTCGGTCTCGGTGACCGTAGCGATCATGGGCGCCATCACCCAGGGCTTCGCGTCTGTCTCCTTCGCCGCGGCGGCGATCGCGTCGAGCTGATTGGTCAGCACGGAGCGCTTCGTCCAGGAGGTGCGGTAGGCGCGCACGCCCAGGGCCGGGTTCGGCTCGTCGGCCTCGGTGAGGAAGGGCAGCGGCTTGTCGGCGCCCGCATCGATCGTGCGCACCACGACCTTCTTGCCGGGCAGGTGGGCGAAGGCCTCGGCGTAGGCGCCGGTCTGCTCGGCGACGGAGGGCTCGTCCTCGCGGTCCAGGAACAGGAACTCGGTGCGGAACAGGCCGACGCCGTCGGCGTTGGCGGCGGCGGCCTTCTCGGCGTCGGCGGCGCCGCCGATGTTGGCCAGCAGCTGGACGCGGGTGCCATCGGTCAGCACTGCCCCGCCGCCTTCGTAGGTCAGCGGGTTCTTCTGCAGCTCGCTCCAGGCGGCGGCGAAGCGGTGGTGCTCGTCGGTGACGTCGTCGGTGATGGTGCCGAATCCGGCGTCGACGAACACCTCGGTGCCGTCGGCGATGTCGTGGATGCCCTGGGCGGCGACGATCGCCGGCAGTCCGAGCTGGCGGGCGAGGATCGCGGTGTGGGACTGCGGACCGCCGTCCGAGGTGATCAGGGCCAGGACGCGCTCGGGGTCGAGGGTCGCGGTGTCGGCCGGGGCGAGATCGACAGCGGTCAGCACGAACGGCTCCTCGGCGTCAGGGATGCCGGGAGCCTGTTCGCCGCACAGCTCGGCGACGATGCGGGCCCGCACGTCGCGCACGTCCGTGGCGCGCTCTGCCATATAACCGCCGAGGCCCTCGAGCATGGTGGCCACCTGGTCACCGGCCTCCCACACGGCGCGGGCCGGGGACTTGCCGTCGGAGATCACGAAGCCCTGGGCGGTCTGGGACAGGGACGGATCGGCGGCCATCTGGGCGGTGGCCTCGAGGATCTGCTTGCCGTCGGCCGAGGCGCGCTCGGCCAGCCGGGTCAGCGCGGCCTGCACGGCGGCGGCCGCCTCGGGGATGCGGGCAGCCTCGGCGGAGGGGTCCGCGCCCTCGGGCAGCTTCTCGTTCGCGGGCGGCTCCGCGACCGGCGGTGCCATCGATCGGACGGGGCCGACCACGCGGCCGGGGCTGACGGCAACACCTGTGTACTGGGCCATCGCTGACTTCTCCTTCGGGCGTCCTGGTGAGGTGTCGCAGGGGGCGGCAGGCACCCCCGTCACGCCGAGAGTGCCCGCGCGACCTCGAACGACGACACGCTCATGCTACGCGTCGGGCAGCACGTTCCAGGCGGGGGTGGGCGGGGCGCGGCAAGCCTGGGCGGGGCAGGCGGAGCCGGGCGGCAGGTTCCAGGCGGGGGCGGGCGCAGCCGGGCGGACCTGCCCGGGCACGTGCGCCAGTTTGGAGCCAGCATGTGCACCGATAGCTCTATATAGCGCCTACGTGTGCACATACTGGCTCCAATTCGAGCCAATCCACCTCGCAAGGCTCTCGAGCCGGTCCGCGAGGCGACCCGTGGTCCGTTCCGCAGGCCGCGGCCAGAACCGATGACCCCGACCCGCGGGCCAGGCCATGACCCGTGGCCGCGGCGAAAGCCCAGGCAGCGGCGGCAGCGGTGGCAACAGCCGAAGGCGGAGGGTGCGGTGTCTTGGTTCAGGACATCGGAATGGGATGTCTCGGGACATCGGCATAGCGTGTTGCAGGACATCGGCATGAGTCTCAGGCATGTCGAAGCGTCGGTTGGTGGTCACTGCTGTCCTTGCTGGGTCCTCGCAGTCGGAGGTCGCACGCACCTACGGGGTCTCTCAGGGCTGGATCAGCAGACTCATGGCCCGGTATCGTACCGAGGGCGAGGCCGTGTTCGAGCCGTCTTCGCGTCGGCCGCACCACAGCCCGACGGCAGTTCCCGCGGCCCAGGTCGAGGTGATCGTGGCCCTGCGGGAGCGGCTGCTCGAGGAGGGCCTGGATGCCGGCGCGGACTCCATCCGCTGGCACCTGGAGCACCGTCACTACCTCGTGATCTCTCGTGCGACCGTGCACCGGATCCTCGTCCGTCAGGGCCTGGTGACCCCGGAGCCGAAGAAACGACCGAGGTCCTCCTACATCCGTTTCGCCGCGGCGATGCCGAACCAGTGCTG